>JBIPNX010000124.1:0-6286 GCA_044378145.1 Flavobacteriales bacterium
CCCCATAAGGCCTCTAGCAGTATTAGCACTATAAAGCCGGGCATGGCTATAAGCAGTATGTTTCCGTACGAATCCATATACTAAAATTACTGTGGATTTAGGATAATGTCAAGGGGGGTATTACTTCTTTAACGATGCCTCTTCTGTTTTAACAGATGTGGCGACCAGGCGGTTTACCTCAGCCAGTTCTTCTTCGGTAAAATAGCGCCACTCCCCTGTTTTAATACCATCAAGGGTAATATTCATTATACGTATGCGCCTAAGGCGGGTAACTTCAAATTCCAGATAGCTGCACATGCGGCGTATCTGGCGGTTAAGGCCCTGGGTAAGTATAATTTTGAATGAGGTATTTCCCAGCTTTTCTACCTTGCATTTGGCGGTAACGGTATCCAGAATGGGGATGCCGTTGCTCATTTGTTCTATAAACTCGGGGGTAATGTTTTTGTTGACAGATACCACGTATTCCTTCTCGTGGTTGTTGCCGGCACGGAGTATCTTGTTTACAATATTACCATCGCTGGTAAGGAAGATTAATCCTTCGGAAGCCCTGTCTAACCTGCCAACGGGAAAGATGCGCTGCGGGTGGTTTATATAGTCTATGATGTTGTCTTCGATATGAGTTTCGGTGGTGCAGGTAATGCCACGCGGTTTGTTAAAGGCAATATAAACAGTAGCCTGTACTGCAGATATTTGTTTACCATCAACCTCAACGGTATCATGCGGTAATACGCGCTGACCAAGCACCGCTTTAGTGCCATTAATGGTAACACGGCCTTGTTCAATAATCTTATCTGCTTCGCGGCGCGAGCAAAAACCGGTATCGCTAATGGCTTTGTTTAACCGTACGCCTGTTTCTTCCTGCATATGCCAAAGATAACAAAACCAATGGTTTCTGTTCACTATCAATTGTCCATTGATAATTGTTAATTGGATTAGGTACCTTTAACTATTATTTAGTTTTATTTTATGATTAAAAGGTATTGGGTAACAAGTGGGTTGGTTCTATTGTTTGCGTTGCAACTAAGCTCGCAAACGCTTAATTTTTATTTTGGAAATATCCATGCACATTCGGGTTATTCCGATGGAAATAAAGACAGCCTTACGTCAGGCATTAGTACTCCTATTGAGGACTTCCTGTACGCCCGAAACTCGCAGCATATAGACTTTTACGGAATATCGGAACATAACCATTTTAGCGCCGGTATGCAAAACACCGCCCACTACCACCAAGGGCTTGCCGATGCTGATTCTGCTACCATTGATGGCGCTTTTGTTGCTATGTATGGCATGGAATGGGGCGTGATATCAAACGGCGGGCATGCTATAGTTTATGGCTCTAACGATTTGCTGGGCTGGGATACGGGAGTTTATGATGAGTTTGTTTCGGAATACGATTATGGTAGTCTTTGGAAAAAAGTAAACGAAAGGCCTAATGCTTTTGCGTACCTGGCTCATCCTGCCGTTGGCGATTATACTAACATGTTTGCAAACCCTGCTACGCTTGCTGCAGACAATGCCATTGTGGGTATGGCAGCCCGCAGCGGTCCTGCATTTTCTACTAACTTCACTTATTCAGACCCTACCACCAGCAACTACATAAACCGTTATAACGATGCCTTAAAACGTGGCTACCATGTTGGTGTTGGCCTTGACCACGATACTCACAACAGTGTTTTTGGCAGGCAAACCGCAGGCAGGTTGGTTGTTATGGCACCATCACTTACACGCGATAATATTTTAAAGGCATTTAGAAAGATGCGTTTTTACAGCTCTGACGATTGGAATACCAAAGTAACTTTTACCATTAACAACCAGGTAATGGGCAGCACAGTTACACAACCCGGCTCGCCAACCATTGCTGTTACTGTGCAGGATGATGATAACGAGAACGTAACCTCTATTGCTGTGTATTATGGCATACCCGGCAGCGGAACAGCACCTACTGTTTTAACCACTGTAAACAATACCACCACACTTAATTATACCCATGCTATTGGTAATACTGCCAGCTATTACTACTACCTTAAAATCACCCAGCAGGATGGTGATATTATATGGACATCGCCCATATGGTATAAGCGTAACGATGCTATTACAAATAACCCTCCCGTTGCCGCCTTTACCCCATCTGCAATAAGTGTATGTGTGGGACAAACAGTAACGTTTACAGATAACAGCACCAATGGAGCTGCAGAGTGGCAATGGTCGTTACCGGGTGCTTTACCACCTGTTTCAGACAATCAAAATACTATTGCTACTTACTATGCTGCGGGCACATATACTGTATCGCTTATTGCAACAAATCCTTATGGGGCTGATACATCAATAGATCAAACCATTATTGTAAAACCATTGCCAGAGGTTGATCTTATAGCATCATCAACATTAATTTGCCTGGGTGATACCGCTACACTTATTGCTACGGGTGCCGACACCTATTTATGGACAACAGGACAAACCAACGATACTATTTACGTTAGCCCAAGCAGTACTATGTATTATACCGTTGTAGGTACTACCGATGGTTGCACTGCCAATGCCAGCGTAAACGTGGGTGTAGAACAATGCACAGGCATAGCAGAAGCATCAGCCAAAACAATACATATTTACCCTAACCCTGCCAGCGAATATATTACGGTTGATGCGGGTGATATATCGGACATGATAACCATTCAGCTATTTGATATAATGGGTCGAATGATATTCTCTCAGGCTTCGTTTGACAACCTGACTACCATTAACCTATCGCAGTTTAGCAGCGGAAGTTATTTCCTAAGAATAGAAGCAAACAACAGCACATACACCGCTAAACAATTTATTATCCGGAGAGATTAGAGATACCAATTGATATATAAAAGAAAACCCCGGTAAAGCCGGGGTTTTCTTTTACAAACTATTTTTTAGCAGTTACGGTAGTAGTACTACCGGGAGGAACAACCTCTACCCAACGGCCAGGCAGGCGGGCGGTTACTGAGTTATCGTACATAGCCTCAACATAGGTCAGCGGTAAATAATACCTGCCTAAGTAAGCGGCATTCAGTATCACTTTATAGGTTACCGTTTGATTTTTGTTCAAATCAAAATAGGTGTATACACGGTCATCGCGTATGTCTTCATAGGTTGAAGCAGATGTTGTAACAGCCGATGCAACATCGTCCATACGGTTATTGTGTATCTCCCATCCCGATGGGAATATCTGCGTTAGCGCCATGTTTTGATACGCACTTAATATACCCGGGTGTGTTATTGTTACCTCAGCAACAAAGTCTGTACCCTGCTCTATCCGTCCAATATCAATGGCACGTCCGCCTAATGTTTTATAGGTGATATTCATGCGCAGGTTGCTCTCTGCTTTAGTTTCGGTGCCTTGTGCAGGTACACCCTCAGCCATTACCCTTACAAACAGCATAGACTTGCCTGTGTTGGTTATAACAAAGCCATTGGCTTTAGTTCCCGTTACGGCAACATCAGTTAAGAACATCGATTTTTTATTCGGTACTGCCTTGCCCGCTTTACCATTTACGGTATAGTTTGCCATTAGCGGCGCGCCTGCATTTTTACCTGCATACTTGCCCATTGCTAATAAACAATACGCTGTGCCTTGCGTACTCATCCAGTAGTTGTTATTACTTAACAAAACCGATACCTGCTTGGCTATTGGAGTTGCCTGTACACGACGGTCCATCAACGTTAGCGTTTCTAAAATCATGGCAAGGTCACGGTCAGACGAACCGTAGGTATAACCCCACTCGGTGTACTTAGGTACATTAGTAGTTAAGCCTGCAATAATAACTGCAGCTGTGCCACTGTTTCCTGATAGTTGATACGCAGCAGCCAAACGCCATTTAGCGGCAATGCCAATGCCTTTGGTTTCACGCAGTTTATTCATGGCACCGGGCTCCGGTGCTTTGGCAAGTGCCAGTGTGTATAAGCGATACGCCTGCATCAAATCGTGGTTATAGTAGTAGTTATCTACACTACTTCCCGGCGACCATTCAACAGCATGTTTTTTCTGGTACCGTTTCCACGACTCTAACATACCCACAGGCAATTGATAGCCCCTTGCTTCGGCTTCTAATAAGAAGTGGCCTGCATAGGTGGTGCCCCATTCGTCAGGCTGTGTACCGCCCGGCCAGTATGCAAAGCCACCCGATGGTGTCTGGAACAAACGCAATCTGCCAATAGCAGCTTTAACATTTTTCTGTATCGATTTAGAATAGCTCTCGTCAAGGTTCATAATATCGCCCAATACTAATTGCGGGAACGCCGATGATGTAGTCTGCTCAATACAACCGTGAGGATACGTTATAAGGTATCGCAAACGCTTGCCAAGGTTAATTGGCGGCATAGTAGAAAGCTCCAGTTGCATTTTATTGGTCTTATCCATACCAACTGGCTTAACCGATGCTGTTACGCTTTTGCCCGGAGCTATCAGGTATTCTGTAACCTCTGTAACAGGCGGATTAGGATTCCGCACATCAATCTCTATAGTACTTGTCGCTGTTTCACCTCCTCCTGTAGCTATAACCTGAACCTTGGCAACACCTATATTCGGTTTTACTTTTAGGCTGAATGATGCCAGTTGGTCGCCAATTTTGCTAAACGTTAAGCTTTGAGTTGATGAGCCTTCTACAGTAAAGAAGTTAGGATCAGCCTTAAGTTGTACTGTTACATTCTTCACTTTATTCTCTAACGCAAATACAGATACCGGCAGCTTAACGGTTTCGCTAGGACCTAACACACGTGGCAGGGTAGCCAATACCATCAGCGGTTTTTTAATGGTTACTGTTTTCTCTGCATTTCCATAGGCGTCACCATCGCGGGCAACCACCATAATGCGGGCTGAGCCGACATATTCCGGTATTTTAATGGTATGTGTTTTAGAGCCACCTTTAGCTAAGGTTGTTGGTCCTACAAAAGCAACCATTGGTTTAAAGCGTTTAGCTCGGACAGATTCTTTTCCGTCTTTACCTGCAGCTTCCATATCACCGTCACCACCAATACTTAATATCTTACCTAATGATGCACCATAAGCACCCAGTACGTTATCAAACACATCATACGTGCGTACACCCAATGCTTCGCGGGCATAGAATGTATTCCATGGGTCGGGTGTTTTAAAGCGGGTAAGGTCAAGCAAGCCCTCATCAACTATAGCCAGCGTATAGGTCATAGGTTTACCGTTTTTCTCTTTCACGGTAATCTTAGCTGTTTCTCCCGGTCTGAATGTTTCGGCACTTGTTATCAGCGGATAGATATGTGTATTCTTATCCTCAACCAATATGGGTTGTATACCATACAGGCGTATCGGTAAATCGTTTATAGCCTGCGAGTGCGGCTGTATTAGCGATATGTTGACATACACATTGGGTGTCATTTTATCGGTAACCTTAAACTTAACCACAGTTTGGCCTTTCTCCAGTTCTTTCCAGAAACTGGTAACAACGCCGCTGCCATTCTCCACACTTACCAACGCACGGCCTCCCGGCGACGATGGAACAGTTACCTTCACCTCATCGCCTACATTATACTTAGGCTTATCTGTTGTAAACGATAACATGGTTGCAGCTTCCGGTGCCTGGCCTCCTTGTCGCGAATCCATATCAGCATAATCAACATATACTGTTTGGCCTGCTGTGTGGCCACTTTCTACGTCTTTTACGCGTATTAAATAGCGGCCCCAGTTTGGCTCACGCAGTTTCAGTTTAAAGTTTACAAACCCACCGGTTGAGTAGGCAGTAGCTGAGTCTACAAGGTCTTTGTAGTTGCTATTCATAAAGCTGTAGCCTCCCAGGTCGCTCTCATCAAACCACCAACGCCATTCCAGCTTGTACACCTCGTAACGCACCTTGCGGCCCGAAACAGGTTTACCGTTCACATCAACTGTTGCTACTTTAATATTATGGTCTTTGTTGTTTGGCAACATGCCATAATACTCATCCGATTTTGGTACCTGTAAACCCACATAGTTGTTATATGGGTAGTATGGCATAGTAAAGCGGTCAATACTAAAGTTACCGCCTTCTTCAAACACACGTATGGTAAAGCCTGCTGTTAGCATAGCAGGTGCATTGGTAGCCTTAATGGCTGGCTGTACTGCTGCTAATCCGTTATCATCTAAATACCCGTCAAAAATGGTTTGCGCTTCGGGGTAGTATGATATGGTAAGATCATCAAATACAAAGCCTTTCATGTTATCAAACTTACCTTCAGCCTTGTTCAGTGTTACAGCAACATTCGCCCGTAAGCCGCGTGCCGTAGCGCCATTCAACCACGATACTTTCAG
>JBIPNX010000125.1:0-6254 GCA_044378145.1 Flavobacteriales bacterium
GAAAGATGTAATGTTGTTGATAGGTTGCGAGTTGCGCAATGCATTAACGCCCTTAAAGCCATCGCTAAAAGCTACGTTATCGGCAAAGCCAAATTGCTGTTTGTGGCAGCTACCGCACGATACAGTATTGTTTAACGACAGTTTATTGTCGTAAAACAGCGCACGCCCCAAAGCTACGCGGGCATTGTTGGTAGTAGGCATATTCCAGCCTCCAAATGCCGCTTTGTTAATCAGGTCGGTATAATCAACCTGCAGGGTGGCCATATCAAGCCTACGGCTTGGTACGTCGTTTTCCAAGTCTTTAGTACAAGCCCATAAAATGGCCGATACTACTACCAGTGCAATTGCGTATGTTACTTTTTTCATAAGCGGTAGTTTTAAAATGTAATAATTAAAAATATAGACTGTGGTCCGGTAAAGTTAATACTAAATTCTTTGGTAACCTCTTTAGAATCGTTTCCCGGAAAAGCCGGGATAGACGAACTATCGGTAGTTTTGTTAGCCATACCATACAAAGCGCCTTCGGCCAGCAGGCTTATGCGTTTGTTCAGGCGGAACTGGACACCTACAACAGGGCCACCACCCATGCCGCTAAACTTGCTTTCGGTAATGGCTTTGTTTATATTATCAATGGGGGTTTCGCTACGGTCCTTTCCGCTAGACATTACATAGTCTAAGCCGGTATAAAAGTTCCAGCGGCGGGTAAGCTTAAACTGCCACTCAAAACCCAAACGGGTGTTCATTTGGCTGTTGCGTACATTAAGGGTACCGGTAAAATTATCTTCTGTTTGATTTTTGTTAGAGTAATTACCTCCCCAGCCAAAACGAATAGCTGCGCCATTTTTAAATATTGTTTTGTATGATAAAAGGTAGGTATTGGCATTATCCGCAAGCGGGGTAGAATTGGCAGGGGTAATAAAGGTTTTAATAAAGCCCGATACATTGATGCCTAATTCGTGGTGAGTTTTGTTGTTGTCCATTTCCCACATAGGGCCACGGCCACGGTGGCGCGTAGTGTCTTGTGCCTGGGCAAAGGCAAATAGTAATAGTGCTGAAAGCGATAGTAGTATGCGTTTTGTCATAGTTGCTAATGCGGTTTATATGCAATATACAACGGCTTTGTTTAATAATTAGTATATGTACCACACTTTTTATTACACAAAAGGGCTGTTGATACATGTTTTCCCAATCTAAAATTAACCGGTTACTGCCCTATAAACAAGAACGCATTTTCTTATTTATCGGACTGTATTTTAGCCTGAAAACTCTACAATGCGTTGGTTTTTAGTAAATTATAGCTGGTTAATCTCGGGTTCTGTATCATTATAGCAGTGTTTAATAACTTGCATATCGCTATACAATAGGGATTTTTCTACTTTTACCCTGATGTACTTTTAGTTTTCAGCTTTTAACTTAATTTGTAGCATGTTCCAAAGCCTTAGGGATATTTTTCGTTTTTTGGGCCAGCGCAAAAAGTGGTGGCTTATTCCGTTGGTGGTAGTGTTGCTGTTATCGGCAGTGTTAATTGCAGCGGCCAGTGGCTCGGCATTATCTCCTTTTATTTATAGCCTTTTTTAGCATGTATATACTGGGTATATCGGCGTATTACCATAACTCGGCGGCAGCCCTTATACACAATGGTGTTGTAGTTGCTGCGGCTGAAGAGGAACGCTTTACCCGCATTAAGTTTGATGCTACCTTTCCGCATAATGCAGTGGCCTTTTGCCTGCAAAAAGCAGGTATAGGTTTGGCTGATGTGGATGCTGTTGTTTACTATGAGAAACCCCTACTCAAATTCGATCGTATTGCAGAGAATTTCAGCCGTACAGGCATAGCAGGCTATAAGGCTTTCATAAAGTATATGCCTTTGTGGAGCAGTCAAAAATTGCTTATGCGCAATGTGTTGAACAAAGAGCTTAAACGATATCTGAATAAAGGACAAAAGTTACCTAAGTTGGCATTTAGTAACCACCACCTATCGCATGCGGCAAGTGCGTATTATTGCTCGCCGTATAATAAGGCTGCCATACTTACTATTGATGGGGTAGGCGAGTGGGCAACTGCTTCTATATCTATTGGAGAGGGCACTAAAATAACAACCCTTAAAGAACTTCATTACCCTCATTCGGTAGGATTGCTGTACTCAGCCTTTACCCAGTTTTTAGGCTTTGAAGTAAACAGTGGCGAGTATAAACTCATGGGTCTGGCACCTTACGGCAATAAAACCAGCGAAGAATGCCAACGCTTTGTCAGCTTGATATACGAACATATAGTTACCGTTAATTCTGATGGTTCTATTAAGTTCGACTTGCAATACTTCGATTTTCCCAAAGGGTTTTCTACCGCTAACATTAAGAAGTTTGAAAAGTTATTCGGCTTAAAGCAAAGGGTAGGTGAGATTACTCCATCGCATTGCAACCTGGCAATGGCTATTCAATTGGTATTGGAAGATATTGTATTGATAATGGCAGCAACAGCAAGGCTTATAACCGGTGCAGAATATTTATGCATGGCAGGGGGCGTAGCGTTAAATTGTGTAGCCAATTGTAAAATCTTAAAAAGTGGCTTGTTTAAAGATGTATTTATTCAAACTGCAGCAGGCGATGCCGGAGGAGCTTTGGGTGCTGCTCTTGCGTATAGAGGAGTGGTGAGTGAGGAGGGAGCAGTGGATTTTAATGCATACTTAGGTCCAACTTATGGTAAGGACGATGTTTTAAAAGCCTTGCAGCAATCAGGTTTGAAGTATGAAGAGAAAGCTGACAATGTACTTTATACCGAAGTAGCACAAGCCATAGCTGATGGAAAAATTATCGGCTGGTTTAACGGTGCTATGGAGTGGGGGCCACGCGCCCTGGGTAACCGCAGTATACTAGCAGATGCCCGCAATCCCAAAGTATGGAGCAAACTAAACCAACTCATTAAGCAGCGCGAAAACTTCCGCCCCTTTGCACCTGTGGTGTTAGAAGAAGATGCTAGTTTGTATTTTGAAGGCGAAAAACCTTCGCCCTATATGATGTTTACTTTTCCATTGAAAGAGGAGTGGAGGTTACCCGTTCGCAATACATCAACCAATATTAATGAACGGCTGAACGAGCAGAGGTCGCAGTTTCCGGCCATTACCCATGTAGATTACTCGGCACGGGTGCAAACGGTTAATAAAGAACAGAACCAAGCATTGTATAACCTACTCACAGAGGTTAAAAAGAAAACAGGCCATGGTATATTGGTTAATACCAGCTTTAACCGCAATAACGAGCCTATAGTTTGTACCCCGCAAGATGCTATTAACTGCTTTAAAGCTGCGGGATTGGATGTATTGGTACTATCAATTGGCAATGGTAAGTGGGCAATTGTTAATGCTTAGTTTTCAGATAAAAAACGCAGCGCCAACTCATAACTCCTCAATCCAAAACCGGTAATTACGCCTTTGCATTTTGGTGCTAGCAATAAGGTATGGCGGTATTCTTCGCGGGCATATACGTTAGAAATATGCACTTCAACCGTGGTAACGCCTACGGCGGCAATAGCATCAGCAATTGCTACAGAGGTATGGGAATAGCCCCCGGCATTTATTACAATGGCATCAAAATTATCTTTAGCGCTATGTATGGTATTAATAATTTCGCCCTCTACGTTAGATTGGTAATAAGTTAACGCCATAGCAGGGAATAGCTGTTTTAAGGTAAGCAGGTAGCTTTCAAAACTCTCGCTGCCATATACCCCGGGCTCACGTGTGCCCAACAAATTCAGGTTGGGGCCGTTAATTATTAATATATTCTTCATGTGCTTGCAAGTTCAAATTTATGGGTAGTTTTGTTTTAAAATACATTTACAATGAAAAAACTCGTTTACCTCTTTATAATTGCGGCTGTGGTTATTACAGCAGCGTGCGGTAAAAAATTAACGGCTACCGAATACAACAACAAAATTATTAATGAGCAAAGTAAGGTGCTTGATTTAGTTTTAGACTTTAACGCTAAAATTGACCAGGATAGCTTTGCCCAGGCCCGTATACTATTAGATAAAACAGGGGTACAGTGCGACTCGTCTATTAAAACCATTGAAGCCCTTGGCGATTTTGATGGTGACTCTGCATTTAAAAATGCCGCTATCGACTTGTTTAAATTCTACAAGCGTGTATTTGCGCAAGACTATAAGGAATTGCTTGATATTGTTGAAATGAGTGAGCCTACCGAAGAAGATTATCTGCATGCTGAGGAGATTGTAAAGAAGATTGAAGATGAAGAAAAGGTAGTTGATGATAAGATACAATCAACACAAAAAGCCTTTGCCGATAAGCATAACGTTAAAATTACAGACAATAGCTTGCAAGAGAAAATTGATAATATAGAAAAAGAATAAGGAAATTAAGAGTAATAAAAAAGCCCCTGACCGTTAAGTCAGGGGCTTTTTGTTTTCAGGAGTTAGCCTGATTATTTCTTGGCTTTTTTAACTTTTACTTTCTTAGCAAGTTTCACAGCTTCGTAAAGGTTTACAATGCCGGCTGTGTTGCACAAAGCGCTAAAGGTAACAGACTCAGGGGCTGCACCCGGGCCACCACCTGTACCTGGTTTAACAACTTTGCGTTTGCCTTGTTTTTTAACACTCTTAAGCATGATGGTTTTAATCTGGTCAGGCGTTAAGTGTGGGAAGTACGATTTAAGTACAGCAGCAACACCGGCAGCAGCAGGCGATGCCATAGACGTACCGCTGTTAGATTTGTATTGCCCATCAGGAGTTGTAGAGTAAATATCTACACCCGGAGAGAAAATATCTACCGATTTTTTACCGTAGTTAGAGAAACCGGCAACGCCGTCTTCGTCATTTTTCCAAGATGATGCGCCAACTACAATCCAGTTAGCAGCTTGTCCGCCACCTACGTAATTACGGTCAGGGAAGTGTGGGCCAAAAGCATCAAGGTCGTAAGAATCGTTACCTGCGGCTTGTATTAAAAGCACGCCTTTGCTTTGCGCGTATTTAACGGCTTCGTCAACCGCTTTTTTATCGCTGGCAAAGTATTTACCAAAGCTCATGTTAATGATTTGAGCCCCGTTATCGGCAGCATAACGGATACCGTTAGCAACGTCTTTATCGCGCTCATCACCGTTAGGTACAACACGTACAGCCATAATGCTAACATTATCGGCTACACCTTTAATACCAACAGTATTTTTACGGTTAGCGCCAATAATACCGGCAACGTGTGTGCCATGGCTTGCGTCAGGGCCTTTTACGTTGTTATTACCATAGTTACGCTCGCTGCTATCGTTGTAGTTATCGCCAACAATGTTACGTGGGTCAAAGTCTTTGTTTAAAGAGTATTCAACCAAATCAGCAAAATACTTGTAGTATTCTTTAATATCGGCTACAAACTCGGCATCGTCTTTAGCACCGAAAACAGCCATAAAGCGCAGGTTGCCAAGGGCAGCTTTAACGTCTTTTTTATCTGTTTTTAATGATGGAAGTTTGTCGGCAGTAATTACGTCTAAACCAAACTCTTTTTTAACCAAAGCTACATCTTCGTCAATAGTTTCGGCAATGGGCTTAATAAAGTTGTACTGGCCACCCATTGTATTCTTTTTATCATCGTACTCCTTAACAGCTTTAGTGTAGCTTTCAAAGTCGGCTTTATCGGCAGGGGCAATGCTTGCAGCATCTTTACCTTTAAATTTAGCGTCGAATTTATTAATCACACGAACAAACTCGTAAGTGTCCTGATCAACGTTTTTACCGTCTTTTCCGCCAATAAAGTTCCAGCCGTGTACATCATCAATGTAGCCGTTTTTATCGTCGTCAATACCGTTACCGGCAATCTCGCCCGGGTTGGTCCACATTACGTCTTTCAGGTCTTCATGCTCAGCGTCTACACCAGAGTCTATAACTGCTACAACAACCTTAACCGATGTTTTGTCGGCCAATAGTTCTTTGTAAGCACGTTCTACACTCATACCCGGAACCTTGTCTTGTTCAGGGTCAAGGTTAAACCAGTTGTCGGGGGCTTTATCTTCAACCACCGCAGCCACAGGGGCTTTAACAGCGTTTTGGGCGTTTAGCACAAAACCGGCCGATGCTAAAAACATAGCGGCCGTAATTACATATTTACGCATAGTTTAAATGTTATTCTTTAGTTTGGAATGCCAAATATAATTAAATCTTTCTTTCCTTACAGAATATGGTTTTTTGGCAATACTAAGTTGATCGGACTGTCCGATATTGAACAGGTGTCTACCCCTCGTAGATACCATGTTTAAGCG
>JBIPNX010000126.1:0-6242 GCA_044378145.1 Flavobacteriales bacterium
GAATATTTTTTTAGCCCATGTTTACCTAAGCTTATGTTTTGCAGTTTGGTTGACATTTTATGAAAAAATTAGTTTGGCAAACAGGTTGTTTTTGAGTGTTTTAAACAGGATAAGGAGCAGCGTTTTTCCATTTTATACATGTTACATGTATAAACAGATGCAGAAAAAAAAGAATTCCATAAAGGGGGTTTAGCTCTTAAACAGCAACGAGCTATCTCCATAGCTCAAAAAGCGGAAATCGCTGGCCAGGGCATAGTCGTATACCTTGCGCCAGTCGGGGCCAATAAGGGCGGCTATAAGCAGCAGCAGCGTGCTTTGCGGCTGGTGGAAGTTAGTTACAATAGCATCGGCAAACTTAAAGCGGTAGCCCGGGGCAATAAGCAGGCGGGTTTTGCCGTGCAGGGCGTTTAGCTTATGCTCCTTCATGTAAGCAGCAATGCTCTCCAGGGCTTTGCGGGGCTCTACCAGCAGGCTGGGGTTAATGTCGTAAGGTTCCCATTGGTCAATGCTTATTTCGGCAGGCTCGTCGCCTTCGTAGTGGCGTAGCTTAAGGCCAAGCCAGTAAAGGCTCTCTAAGGTTCGCAGGGCGGTAGTGCCTACCGGTATAATAGGTCGGGTGCCTATGGCGGCTATAAGGGTGTCTAAAAGTTCTTTGGTAATATGGATTTGCTCGGCATGCATCTCATGCTCGCGCAGGTAATCAACCTTAACAGGCTTAAACGTGCCTGCCCCAACATGTAGCGTAATATTCGCAGTGGTTATGTTTTTAGCAGCAAGGCTGTCTATAACCCCTTGTGTAAAGTGCAAACCGGCAGTTGGTGCTGCTACCGAGCCATGCGCACGGGCATATACTGTCTGGTAACGGTCTTTATCGCTTTCTTCGGCCTCGCGTTTTATGTAAGGGGGCAGAGGTGTTTTACCGCCAATCTCCAACACACGGGCAAAACTAAGGTCGGCCGGCTCCCAGCTGAATTTTACCACAAAGGCATCATCCTCTTTGCGAAGCTTTTCGGCTGTGAGTTTTACTTTGGTAGTGCCATCGTTGAAGGTAGCCACCTGTGGCAGGTCTTTCCAGCGCTTGTTGTTGCCAATAAGACAACGCCATACGCACGAGTTTGATGCGCCCATAGCCAGCTCAATAAGCTCCGACGGTTGCAATGGCTCCAGGCAAAAAACTTCTATGGTGTCTTTCTCGCCAACAAAGAGTATGCGGGCCTGTATAACCTTGGTATCGTTAAACACCAGCAGGGCATTATCGGGTAATGATGATGAAAGGTCTTTGAATATTTTATCGGTACAAACGCCGTCTTTGTAAACCAGCAGCTTGCTCTGGTCGCGCTGCTCCAGCGGAAAGTATGCAATGCGCTCATCGGGCAAAGCATAGGTAAAATCAGCCATTCGGAGCGCTTGCGGCTTCATTTCTTGAGACAACTTTAAAGGCTAAAATAGAAAAGGTTTTGAGTTAAATAGCAAAACACAAAAAATTTGTTTTAAAGATAACCGTCTGCTACCCACTATTCAGGGCAATGTTTAGTCACAATATTAATTTGCAGAGGCTGTTTGTGGCACTCGTTATAATTTATATTTTAGCATGCAGAAACCGTAACAAGAAAATGAAAAAATTAATCTACACCATTCCTGTATTAGCAGCCTTTTTGGCCGTATCGTGCAACAGCCGCCCAAGCGAGGGTAATAAGTTAGAGCTTTCGGCATCATCGCCAGAGAAAGTAACTACCTCTGTTGACTATATAATGAACTCTAACATTACGTTGAACGATATGTCTATCAACGCTAAGTTCGACAGCTTGTTAGCCGCTAACAAGTCTGACAGGGCCAATATTGTGTCGGTTAAACTGGCTGAGGCTTCGTTAATCATTACCGACTCGGTAAACAACTTCGACCGTTTTTCTGACCTTAAGCTAAGCATTTTTGGCGACGAAGGCGCGGTGGTAGCCAACAAAACAGGCCTGCAACCAAGCGGTGCTAAAGAAATTAAGCTTGATGTTCAGGATAAAGACCTTTACGAATCGATTAAAAAAGGAGAGGTTATTTTACTTGCTGATGGCAACACCAAAGGCGACTCGCTAAAATCTGACCTTAAAACCAAACTGGTATTTAAGCTGAAGATAGAGGCAGCGGCTAAAAAATAATAGCTATGGCCAACCAAAAGCTTATTGTGATGCGCAACGCCACCGTTACTGATGTGGACGAACGTATTGCTTCGTATGCCGAAATAACATCGGGCGGAGAGGGCAAAGCCTGCAAGGTAGAGCTGATGGAAGATACCGCCACGGGCGAGTTTGTCCTCTCGTTTCCTGAAGATATACCTTACTACCATTTTACCCTGCTCCTAAGCGCGCTTAACATGCCGTGGATAAACAACCCCGGTGCAAAAGCTGCCGGTTGGGCCGAGGCTAAAGAAGGCGAAGGCGTGTACATGCACGTTATTGCCAAAGACGAAAGCGATGTGCTGGTAGCCGTTAACGATAAAAACGAAGGCATAATTATAGTAGGCGGAGAAACCAGCCCTATATCATCAACAGAGAAAATGCCGGTGGAGTTTTTTGCCCCCGCTACTGAAGGTGCCAAACTAAAAACCATCGCCTCCTACGGACTTATTCTGGAAGATTTTGATGTAGAGGAAGACGAGGATGACGAAGAGGCAACCATTACTCCTGAGGCACAGGCCGAGATTAAAAAGATGAGCATGGTTACGGTTGTTATAATCATTGCTGTGCTTTCTGCCGCGCTTATCGGGTTATTTTTATTGGCAGACTAATTGCACATTGCCTGTTATGCATAAATATATTATTACCTTATTTCTTGCATTTTCAATCGTTGTTGTTAACGCCCAAACAGCATATGTGGCTGCCCCAAGTGGCCTAAAGCTGCGCAAAACAGCTGGTACCAAAGCCACTATAGTAAAGGTATTACCGTATGCTTCAAAAATTGAATATGTTGCCGATAGCAAACCCAAAGTAGCCCACAAAACCAAGGAAGCCGAAGGCTTGTATTTAAATGGCTTTTGGCAAAAGGTTATTGCTGGCAAAGACAGCGGCTATGTTTTCAGTGCCTTTTTAATTCCGGTTGAACCCGTTGGTAAAAAGGAGATTGAAACGTATTACGACGATACCACCCACAAGTGCATGCCGTTTGATATATACTTTTTAGATAGCCGGTTTAAAGCCTTTGGAAAGCCCTATGATGTTAAGAAATTTGAAGGGGAAGACAGTATTTATTTTAGTGGCGGAGATAAGACCAATCCCTATTGCCAAAAGGGTTTCTCGCAAAAATTTGCCAATGGTAACATTGTAGCATCGTACTCGCAGGGCGAGGGTGGTGCAGGTATGGATGTAACCTTAAAAGGCTACACCTTTAACCAGGTATATGCTATTGCGTTAAGTATGACATACTATATGAATGACTACGCAGTAGTTACTTACGAGAATGGTATAGTAAATATTGGCCCGGAAGATGGCGGTGCCGGCTGCTACTCAACCATTGAGGTTAAAGGCAGCACTATTCTGTGGAACTTTGGGTGTGGGTGTTAAAATAACCACTTATAAGCCCCGTTATACACAACTATGCAAAAGCTAAAGGCCATACTCCTTCTATCACTTTTAGTTGCATGTAAAGCTTTGGCAACTGATACCACAAGTGTACTATATGTAGCTCTTCCCGGCCAAACAGAAATGTATGAAAAACCTTCCTTTAAATGGGATGTAGAAAGCTACCCTTTGCGCAGTGGGACTGCTGTTACTGTTATACCCGCAGATGTTGCAGCCCCCTTAGATACATTTGAAACAGATGACAATATAAAGCTGCCAGGCAAATGGCTTTTGGTATATACAAGCGAAGATACCGGCTTTGTGTTTGATGCACTTTTTTTACCATTTAGAATGGAACAGTATAGCGATGTTTTTAAAAATAAACATGATTACTGTGAGCCGGAAGAGCTCCCGTTTTTCGAGCATATTTTTGGAACGGGCGATACTGCATTAATTGACGTAAAGCCTTTTGGAAATGCGGTGGAGTATTTTAAAACCAAAAAAGCAAATACCAGGTATTGTGTGCAACAATTTACCAGGAAATTAGGCAAGGGCTTTACATTTACCTATTCGCGACCTGCCGATTATGAATATGCACCGGTGTTTTATTTAGAAAGTACAGATATTAGCTTAACGCAGATGTACTGTATTGCTACCATGTTTAATAACGGGCAAACATCAAGGGGTTATTCTTTATTTGGAACCAAAATATACTCCGACTATTTTGGCGAAAGAGATTGCTACACCTCTAAAATCTACCAAAAAGGCAATAAGGTTATCTGGGCCTTCTCCTATTACTGCGAATAAAAATCCCCATCTACTTTCGCAGACAGGAATTCTCTTTATCCTTTAATCTTTTAAATCTTAATTAATCTGCGGTCCTACTTAGCCACCGTAGCCCAAAGGTATTCCCTGTTTAGGCGGGCAATGTTTTCAAGCGATATTTCTTTAGGGCATTCAGCTTCGCAGGCACCAATGTTGGTGCAGCTACCAAAGCCTTCTTCGTCCATTTGGTTAATCATGGCAAGGGCACGCTCTTTACGCTCTACCTGGCCTTGTGGTAGCAACGATAAGTGGGCTACCTTAGCCGATACAAAAAGCATAGCCGATGCGTTAGGACAAGCCGCAGCGCAAGCACCGCAACCTATGCAAGCCGCAGCATCCATAGCTTTGTCGGCATTTTCTTTAGGCACAGGCAGGTTGTTAGCATCTTGTGCCTGACCTGTACTTACCGATACAAAGCCGCCTGCCGCAATAATACGGTCAAAAGCGCTACGGGTAACAGCTAAATCGCGTACTATAGGGAAAGCCGCTGCGCGGAAAGGTTCTATCGTAATCGTTTCACCATCGGTAAAGTTGCGCATATACAACTGGCAGGTTGTGCTGGCCTTAACAGGGCCGTGGGCACGCCCGTTTATATACATGCTGCACATACCGCAAATACCTTCGCGGCAGTCGTGGTCAAAAGCAACAGGCTCTTCGCCTTTGCGCACCAGTTGGTCGTTTAGCACGTCCATCATCTCCAATAACGACATGTCTTCACTCACATTATCAATCTTGTAATCTACAAGTTTGCCTTGTGCGTTGGCATCTTTCTGCCTCCAAATCTTTAAGTTAAATTTCATAGCGTATATCTATGTTTTACTTATTATTTAATCTTTTATTACGCCCCTCTCCTTTGGAGAGGGGCAGGGGGTGAGGCCCTTATTTATAGCTGCGAACAGCCAGTTTAATATTCTCGTATTTCAATTCCTCTTTGTGCAATACAGGGTCGCCTTCAAGGCCGGTAAATTCCCATGCGGCAACGTAGGCATAATGCTCATCGTTGCGCTTAGCTTCGCCTTCGTCTTGGTATTCAACCCTAAAGTGGCCGCCACAACTTTCGTTACGGTCTAGTGCGTCAATAATCATTAGTTCGCCTAGTTCAAGGAAATCGGCAACGCGATTAGCTTTGTCAAGGTCAACGTTAAACTCATTAAGGCCTCCCGTTACTTTCACATCTTTCCAAAACTCGTCGCGTAGTTTGCGTACCATTTGGCGGGCTTTGGTAAGGCCTTCGGCAGTACGTGCCATACCGCAGTAGTCCCACATAATTTTGCCAAGCTCCTTATGAAAATCGTCAACAGTGCGGGAGCCTTGTATGCTAAGCAGTTTTTCATAACGCTCTTGCGCGTTTTTCTCGGCCTCTTCAAATGCAGGGTGGTCCGTTGGTATCGCTTTGGTAAAAATCTCATCGGCTAAGTAGTTGCCAATAGTGTATGGCAATACAAAGTAACCGTCGGCAAGGCCCTGCATCAGTGCCGATGCACCTAAACGGTTAGCGCCGTGGTCAGAGAAGTTACACTCGCCCGTAGCGTATAAGCCCGGTACGCTGGTCATTAAGTTATAATCAACCCAAAGGCCGCCCATAGTGTAGTGTACCGCAGGGTAAATACGCATAGGGGTTTCGTATGGGTTTTCATTGGTAATGTGCTTGTACATATCGAAGAGGTTGCCGTAGCGCTCTTCTACTTTGTCTTTACCTAAACGCTTAATAGCATCGGCAAAGTCCAGGTAAACGGCAAGTCCGCTGGCACCTACACCACGGCCATCGTCGCACGCCTCTTTAGCGGCACGGCTGGCAATATCGCGTGGGGCAAGGTTACCGAACGATGGGTATTTACGCTCCAAATAGTAATCGCGCTCCTCTTCAGG
>JBIPNX010000127.1:0-6238 GCA_044378145.1 Flavobacteriales bacterium
TTATCTTCAACCACCGCAGCCACAGGGGCTTTAACAGCGTTTTGGGCGTTTAGCACAAAACCGGCCGATGCTAAAAACATAGCGGCCGTAATTACATATTTACGCATAGTTTAAATGTTATTCTTTAATTTGGAATGCCAAATATAATTAAATCTTTCTTTCCTTACAGAATATGGTTTTTTGGCAATACTAAGTTGATCGGACTGTCCGATATTGAACAGGTGTCTACCCCTCGTAGATACCATGTTTAAGCGCATACACTACCAGCCCAACTGTGTTGCGTACCCCAATTTTTTCCAGTAGGGTAGAGCGTATTCCTTCTACAGTACGTGGGCTTAAAAAGACCTTTTCGGCAATTTCGGCAGCTGTAAACTCCTGGCAAATAAGCTGTAGTACTTCTTTCTCCTTATCGCTTAGCTCAATGCTGTTCTTAAAATTAGTTTTAAGGTTATTTTTATTGATAAGGGTTTTTAGCATGGCGTTGCTAACATGGGCATTAAAATAGTACCCACTTTCCATAACAGAGTATATTGCCGTTTTAACTTCCTCAGGGTCGGTATTTTTTACCAGATAGCCATTGGCCCCGGTTTCCATTAGGCGCACAATAAACTGTGCATCATCGTGCATGGTAAGGATAATGATTTTAATGTCGGTATTTTGTGCACGGATGCGTTTAGCAACCTCAAAACCGTCCATCTCCGGCATTTTAAGGTCTAGCAGTACAACATTAATATGGTTGTTCTTTATTAATTCCAAAAGCTCAAACCCATTCTCGGCTTCACCTACATATTCCAGCTTTTTATCATCATCTAAAATAAGCTTTAAGCCTTTACGGAATATCTTATGATCGTCGGTAATTGCGTAAGTTATGGTTGACATAGTAACGTTAATTATCAGTATGAGGAACAGCTACAGTTATGGTATAGGTTGCATTATGGTTTGCCGCAAAATTAATAGAACCGTTTACACTATTTAACCTGCTTACAATGTTTTTTAAACCCAGCGACCCTTTTTTATAGGTCTTTTCGTTAAACTCATCGTTATCCATGCCTTTGCCGTTGTGCTCTAAGGTAAGTTCAACAGTATTATTGTTAGCAATGGCCTTTATAGTAACGTTAGAGGCGTTAGCATGCTTAATAATGTTATTTATTAATTCTTGTACAATCCGGTATAAGGCTAAGCCGTTGTTATCGCTCAGTCGTGGCAGGTTATTGTTTTCTATAAATACAATATTTATAGCGCCCGATTTGGTAAAACTTTCGCAAAAGGATTGCAGGGCAGACTGTAAACCTAAGTGATACAGAATGCCGGGTTGCAACTTGTGCGATATGCCCCTAACCTTGTGTATACTCTCATCCAGCATGCTTTTAGCTTCGTTTACCAGGTTGCTTTCAGAGTCTATTTTATGCAGGTATAACCTAACTGATGAAAGCGTTGCCCCAACATCGTCGTGCAGTTCAGATGCTATGCGGGTGCGTTCTTCTTCTTCGCTTTGTATTGAGGCTTGTAATAGCTCCAGTTGTTTTCTCTCGTTAATATTTTTAATCTCCAGCTTATGGTTAATAACCTTGGTTTGGTACATTAACACAAAAAGCACAATACCACCAGCCAGACAAAGCATAGCCAGGGTACCTATTATTATTAATGCAACTACACTCAAACTATGGTTTTTTACGGGTTAGGGCTACTGTTAGTATAAGGCGGTCTAAAATATTCATACTAAATAGTATATAAGCCCATAACAGAATTAGTATTTCCTTTTTTTCGGCCAAAAGGTAGTCATGAAAAAGGAATAAAAGAAAATTGCCTGAGTAGTAAATAATAAAGCTAACGTTGGCCCAAAAATATTCTGATTCCTGTATCTTTTCAATCTTAAGCTCCTCTAACATACAATACAAGGCATATATACCAAATAGCACACAAATAAAGTTGAGCATGCTCATTCCCAATCCATTAAATAATAAGACAGAGTGCTGTATGCAGTAGATAATAAAAATCAAGGAAAATATACCCGTAACAATGTAAAGTTTGTATTGCTTAGATTTATTCAAAGGCTTACCAACATATAAAGCCAACAGCACAAAATTTACCAGCATATATAAGTTAGACAACCATTCTATGGTTATACCCATAGGCTTTAGTATATGGCCCCCAATCATATCTGTTGCAAAGCCGGCCATAACATACCACCATAAAAGGGTATTCCATTTTTTATACCCAAACAGCAATGGCAGTATTGGGGTATACATTGATAGTAGGTAGAGAATATACTTTAGACTCACTATTGGTTTTTTAAATTAAAAATAACCCCACGTATTGTAAGTGGGGTTAAATGTAAATAATATGTTAAAGATTATTGGTTATGGATAAATATTTGAGTGGTCGCTCCAAAATACAGCAGTGCCTCTTCTTATTGCACGCATACATACAGTAAGGGTATTGGCGGCATTTTTAGCTTTATAAGACTCAAGCACATCGTTATTTGTTAAAGAGTAAAGCCTTTTTACCCCGTTTATAAACGCAATAGATATTTTACCATCTATAGTAGCTGTAGAGCCCGTTACCCATGGTGCTATTACAAGTGGGGTAGAGCCTGTTAAATTGGTATAAGATAAGCAATCGCCCTGGGTACAATTTAGGCCGGACAGCATTGTATTAATTTGAGCAACAGTATAGCTGGTGAAACTAGGAGGGGTGCCATAATTTGCTGTCATAGAATCGAATTTTGCACGTGGAATGCTGTGCAGCGATACGATAGAATCTTGACAACCTGTATTATTACAGTTTAAATTAGACATACAGTTAGTACCACCACCAAGAGTATCCATCGGAATGGTGTCGTTAGGAATAGAATCATTTTGTGCTACCTGATTTTGGTTGCTATTGCCTCCGCACGAAGCGAATAACAACATTCCGCAGCCTGCAATGGCTAAAAATGCTGCTTTTAAGTTGGTTTGTTTCATTTTCTTAGTTATTTAGTTTAATAGCATAAAAGTATTGCGGTATGGTGCTTCTAAATTGCCTTCAATTAATTACTTTTTAACCAACATCTTTTTATAAACCCCTACTATAGGATGGTATGCGTAGATGTACGCATAGTTTATACGTATATCTACGCATTTTATATTGCGTAGATATACGTGCCATTTTCGGTGTTTATTCTATTGTAAATTAGTGTAGTGCAAACTATGTTTGTGATGTTAATCAAGTAACGGCCTTTCCCGCTGAAACTATTAATAACCGCCTATGATAATGCCATACTTATTTTTCTTCCCATTAATAAGTGTGGCTATTATTTTGAACTGAGTATATTGCCTGATTGGGTTTAAATATTTGCCGGCTTGGTTTAACAGCGGCTAAGGCAATATGCTTTTTTTTATCCCTGCAAGTATGCGTCTTGCAGGGATTTTTTTATGTTAATTAAATAATGTTCTGACATTAATCAAGGCACTTGGATTGGGAATGACAATACTATCAGATATTTCATCCGTTTTTCTGTGGATATGAACAGGTTATTGTTAAGTTATTGATTTACTGTTTATTTAAATAGGTTAAGAAATTGACTTTTTAATTATTGAGATTTATATTTACAATAAGCTTTTAGCCCTAAAGAAAACAGTAATTGTTAAAATCAGGTAAAAGCAGTTAAAATGGTATAAGGGGCAACCCGGTTGTTTTTCTGCTTAATGGTTAACGAGGCTTAGTAATAAGCCGCTGTAGTAAGGCAATTAAAAGCCTAAAACTGACAGTTCTTTGACAGGCAACGGTTCTTTTAAACTAATACTTTAGAATTACCTCTGTTAAAATGAGCAATGTTTGGTAGTGTGTCCGGTTAACGGTTATAGTACCAAATGGTCAACAAAAACAAAAGGGAGCCCCAAAGCTCCCTTTTGTTTTTTATGGTGTTTTGTAAAAGTCTAATTAACGGGCTGGTTGGTAAGGGTAGCTATTTCTTGTGCAACACGTTCCATTAACCACATGGGTGTTGATGTAGCACCACATATACCAACAGAATTTGCCCCGTCAAACCATTCAGGCAACAATTCCTCAGGGCCTTGAGCAAAATAAGTACGCGGATTAACTTCTTTACAAACTTCGAATAAAACTTTTCCGTTAGCACTTTTTTTGCCTGCCACAAATACAATTACATCGTGCTTATGGGCAAAGCGTTTAAGCTGAGGTTCGCGGTTAGATACCTGGCGGCATAGCGTGTCGTTAGCCTCCAACTGTACCGAAAAATTCTCGGTATTGCCTTGCAGGCGCCTGCGTATTTCACCTACAATTTCTTCAAAGCCTTTGGTGCTTTGGGTTGTTTGAGAGAATAGGTGAATAGGTTTTGTATAATCTACCTTATCAAGGTCTTGTACGTTGGTTACCAATATGGCTTTGCCCTCTGCCTGTCCAAGTAAGCCTTTTACCTCGGCGTGGTTTTCTTTGCCGTAAATAACAAGCTGGCCACCATCTTCTTCGCTATCTAAAAAGCCTTCGCGTACACGGTGCTGTAATTTTAATACTACGGGGCACGATGCATCAATCAGGTCAATATTATTCTCAATAGCTATCTTATAGGTTTCAGGCGGCTCGCCATGGGCGCGAATAAGCACACGAGTGTTACGTAAGCCCTTAAGGTCTTCATGGTCTATTATTTTCAGGCCCTGTGCTTGTAAACGTTCAACCTCCATATTGTTATGCACAATATCGCCAAGGCAATACAACTCTCCGTATTGAGCCAATTGCTCTTCGGCCATTTGAATTGCATATACAACTCCAAAACAAAAGCCCGACTGTGGGTCTATCTCAATTTGCATGTCCTAATAACGAATAAGTGGGCAAAGTGTTTTAATTAACAAACTTTACCTTATATATACTGTGTTCATATTTTTTACGCTTATATCTTACAATTTGGTATGCAATAGGTACCTTGTATTTTTCTATAAAAGCAGATACTTTACTTTTTAAAGATTTTGTGTCTAGGTAATCTATAGTGCTTTTAAAGTAATTTGGGTGCGCCACCCTAGGGTAAACACAACGTATTTTACTAAAAGCGCCATATTTTTTATAATCAAGCCAAGAGTCAGAACCTGTTCTTATTGGGTAATAAACTGATAAAAATGTCTTTAATGTGTTTTCTGTCATCATATAAGCTGCAGCACTCATTATGCCATCAGTATTAGTACAGTCGTATAAATAATAATCTTTTAATAAGTGCACCTTACTGTTTTTAGATAGGGTAACGGTGTTAAATGCACTAAAATAAATCAGTATTATTTCACCATCTTTAATAACAGTTTCAAGCTTGTTTACAACAGCGCTAAAGTCAGGATATATTTTAACATCGTCTTCTAAAATACAGCATATACCTACATTATCGTCAATAGCTTTTTTATAAGTGTTAGAGTGGCTCATACAGCATGCCAACATACCCGGCGTAAGCCATTTTGGGCTGGATCTTACAGAATTCATATCGCATTTGGCCTCAATTTCCTCAGGTGTTAAAAGCCTTCCGTCAACAGCTTCAATTCTTTCAAATTGAATGTTGTTTTCATGAAATTGTTTAGTCATGAATGCCAACCTATCTTCGGCTCTTTTTAGATTAATTAAATAATATTTCACAATGTATTTTATTTATTGTATAAATTAAGATAAATAGGTAGGTGGTCGCTATAACCATCAAGGTATTTAGTGCCTGCATAGGTACGTTTTGTCCACATACCGCCACCGCGTGTGTCAGGCTCAAGCAGAAAGTCAAATTCGGCAACATGAGCAGCATCGGTTTTAGTGTAAATACCTTTGGCAGCCAAAAAACCCGACGAAACAATTATCTGGTCTAATGTTCCCCATTCGCCTTTGTATTTATGGGTGCCTTTGCCTTCTTTTGCAAACCTGTCGGCCAGGTTATAAATATTGTTAGGGGTAACCACTGTATCGCTTTTTAGCGCTATTAAGTGTTTTACAACGCTTTCGTCTGCGGGGTGGTCATTTAAATCGCCCATAATAACAATTTGTGGGTCTTTCGTAGTTTTAAATAAGCTATCTATCTGGGTTCTTACTACACCGGCAGCAGCAGCCCTGCGGTGGCGTGTTTTTTCTTCACCCTCGCTACGCGATGGCCAGTGGTTTACAAAAATGTGAACTGTTTCACCACTCAATATGCCTGATACATAAAGTATATCGCGGGTTTTATCGGTAGGCTCGGTAGGGAATATAACCGGTAAAGCCCTAGATGAATTAACCTTAA
>JBIPNX010000128.1:0-6237 GCA_044378145.1 Flavobacteriales bacterium
AACATCGTTTTAAACTTATCCTGGTTTTCAAAGGGCCAGTGTAGTTGTGCATACGGCATAGCACCGCTATCAAACCAAACATCAATAAGGTCGCTCTCGCGGTACATTTTTTGGCCGCTTGCGCTGATAAGTATAACCTCATCAACAAACGGTTTATGCAGATCAACGCTGCCATCGGGGCGGTTAAGCGGGTTACCGCTCATCACGCCTGCAGCTATAGATTTTTCAATTTCTTTATTCAACTCCTCAACAGAACCTATGCAGATTGTTTCGGTTTTGTCTTCGCTAATCCACAACGGCAATGGTATGCCCCAGTAGCGGCTGCGTGATAAATTCCAATCCTGCAAATTTTCTAACCAGTTACCAAAGCGGCCGCTGCCGGTGCTTTCGGGCATCCAGTTAATGGTTTTGTTCAGTTCTATTAAGCGCGGTTTGGCAGCAGTTGTTTTGATGAACCACGAGTCAAGAGGGTAGTATAAAACAGGCTTGTCTGTCCTCCAGCAATGGGGGTAGTTGTGCTCGTATTTCTCAACCTTAAAGGCGCGGTTTTCTGTCTTTAGTTTGATGGCGATACGCTCATCAACGTTCAGGTATTTATCGCGGCCTTGCTTAACGCGTTCGGCTTCTTTTTCTTCGTCGGTAAGGTATTGTTCCTTTACATATTCGCCGGCAAACTCACCCATTTCAGATGTAAAACGGCCACGTAAATCAACCAATGTCAATGTGCCTATGCCATTTTGTTTGGCAGTACGGAAGTCGTCTGCACCAAAGCGTGGGGCAATGTGAACGATACCTGTACCATCTTCGGTACTAACAAAATCGCCTGCTACTACGCGGAATGCATCGCCCTCTGCAGGTTGTGCGTAAGGCAATAATTGCTCGTAGCCTATGCCTACAAGGTCTTTGCCTTTAAATTCACCCACTAAGCGGAATGGTATATTTTTATCGCCTTCTTTAAAGTCTTCAAACTTTAATTCAGCGTTTTTCTCGGGGAAGTATTTACCCATTAACGCCTTTGCCATCACTACAACTACAGGCTTAAAGGTATATGGGTTAAAACTTTCTATGGCAACATAATCTATCTTCTCGCCAACGGCTAATGCGGTGTTAGATGGTAATGTCCAGGGCGTAGTAGTCCACGCCATGAAGAATGCCTCAAAGTTTGATTTAAAAGGAAGTTTTTCTACTTCAGTAACCTTAAACTGCGCAACTATGGTAGTATCCTTAACCGGTTTGTAAGTGCCCGGCTGGTTAAGCTCGTGCGTGCTTAAACCCGTACCTGCTGCGGGCGAGTAAGGTTGTATGGTATAGCCTTTGTATAAATACCCTTTCTCAAAGAACATCTTCAACAAGTACCATACGGTTTCCATGTAGTTGGTTTCGTAGGTAATGTAAGGGTCTTCCATATTAACCCAGTAGCCCATTTCCTTGGTAAGGCGGGCCCACAGGTCGGTATATTTCATTACATCGGCGCGGCAGGCTTTGTTGTAATCCTCTACGCTGATGGTTTTGCCAATATCTTCTTTGGTAATGCCCAATGCCTTTTCCACTCCCAGCTCAACAGGCAGGCCATGGGTATCCCAACCGGCTTTGCGATTTACCTGAAAGCCTTTAAGGGTTTGGTAGCGGCAAAAAATATCTTTAATGCTGCGGGCCATAACATGGTGTATGCCGGGCAGGCCGTTAGCCGAAGGAGGCCCTTCGTAAAAGGTAAATTGCGGGCTACCCTCGCGGGTGGTGATACTCTTTTCAAATACCCCTTCCTTCTCCCAAAATGCCAATATTTCTTCAGCTATTTTAGGCAGGTTAAGCCCTTTATATTCGGTATATACTTGCTTTGACATTCTATCTAAAAAATAGGTGCAAAGATAACAAAAAAAAGCGTTTAGGGTTTAGAGGCGAGGGTTAGGGAAAATAATAGATAATTGTAATCTATCCTGCAATTAATGCAGGTCTAATTTCATTGATGTATTCGCGGTAGGGCGCAATAGAAAGGCCCATATCGCTTACAAGTTTATCCAGGCTTGGTAAAACCGATCCGCGGTTGTAATACAACAAGAAATTATAAATTTTACTGCCGTCAATATCAGGATGCATAAAACGCTCCTGCTCTGTATCAATATCGTATGGATGAAAATAGCTTATTACAGCTCGGCCTTCTGAAAAGTGCTTTTTAAAGTTGTTTTTGAGCGCCCAGTTATTGTATAACCTAAAATACACACCACCGGCAATAGGTACCCGCAGGTGAAAAAAACGTCCTAACGTCATGGGTATTTCCAATACCTGGCTAATCATGCGTGGGTTTTCCCCAAAATTAGGCCACCCGTAAAACGGATTTGGGTTAGGAAGAACAGAGCTTGAATATATTATGCCTTGTTGCTCTAAAACATCGTATGCCCATTGGGTATTAGGTGTTAACGAAAAAATAGGTGCCCTAAACCCGATAATGTTTTTTGCTCCTGCTTTGTAAAGCGATTCTATATTCCTCTTTAAATCGTTGCTAAAGCTTTCCTTATCCATTTTAGTTAATGGGATATGGATATCAGAATGGCATGCTATTTCATGACCCTCATCGGTCAGCATTTTAATAATAGAAGGGTATTTGCGGGCAATATCGCCTACTGTAAACCAGGTGCATTTGCTATTGTGGCGGTTTAAAAATTCCAGGTACTTTTCTACCATAGTCGGTACGCGTTCGGCATATTTTTCACCGTCGGTCATTCTAAACCGAATATCCTCAAGATCGATAGAAAAAAGAAAGTATTTAGTATTATTACCTGTCATCAATTAGCAAAGATAGTCATTGCTTGCTTATAGATTAATAAGCATCAAAATCAATAAGTTTAAACCTGATATTTTCAAAGTTTAATGTTTGGCCTTTTCCTGTTAAATCTTTAAAGATTAAATAGAGTGGGGCAGGCCTGAAACGCATGGGGATATCAAAAAATAATTTGCCTTTAAAGCTCAACCCCTGCTCAGCTCCAATGTAAAGTGTTATCGGATTAAACCCGCCGCCGCTAAGCGTTTTACCCATAGTGTCAGGCACTGATATTAATTGCGATTTTATAAAAGACAAATGCGTTTTAGAGAAGTAGGAGATAGTGTTTTTTCCTCTTGAAAAATAATTGGCCGACGGGTTTTGCAACCGCCACGCTAGTGTTTCAGCGTCCCACTCTCGTTCATATTGCAGGCCAGTGTTAGCAGGTAATGCAGGTATTTGCCCTAAACCAACTTTGGCGTGCAATTGGCCTACTAACTGAAAGCCTAATTTTTTAGTAAACCCATGTACTGAGTTTTGGTTAGCAACCCCAACAACAAAACTAAACCCTTCTGAGGCAGCTGTTTCGTAGGTTTTTTCAGCTAATTGCGTAAATAAACCTTTACCACGATGGTCGTTATGGGTAGCAGTATTTAAAGATAGAAGACCCTTGGTATGCTGCCCGTTTAAATTGGCATATAGTGGCTGTGTAACATAGTGTGCAGCTATAACATTGCCAGCCATAGCATTAAAACCTACTATATTACCTACTGGGTTATCGCCATATTGCCATTTAATAAATTGCGGGGTAAAAAGTTGTGGCTTTTCAAAAACAGTTGCCAGGAGCGCAGCATGTGCCGCATTCGCTTCTGTTGTTGTTAATACCCTCTCAAAATTATACATACTGTAAAACTATAAATTTTTAATGGCTTCTTCCAAGCTCATTAATTTAATGTTCAATTTATCCAGGTTATCTTTAGTTTTAAAAGCACGCAGTTGTTTAAGACCAAGTAAACTTTCCGTTTTTATAGGTAGGTTTAGGCCAATACCTTCGGCTATTGTTAAGGCAAATTTCATAAATCCATATGGAAGCCCTATGAATTTTACCTGTTTTTTTTGCCCGGCTGCAATAGCAATGTATAGTTGCTTTAGTGTATAAACCTGCGTAGTTGCAATGTTATATATACCGGTAATTTTTTGTTCGGCAATGTGTTGTATAGCCTTGTTTAATTCACTTACCAATACCGTTTGTATAGGTTGCTTTCCACCATCAATTAATGGTATAACAGATGATTTAGCAATAATGCCTTTGATGTTATTAAACAGGCCACCGGTATTGCCAATTACTAAACCGGGGCGTATTATTGTAAATGCCGGATTGTTTAATTGTTTCTCTATGCTATACTTGTGCTTCCCATATTCAGATAGAGCATCCGCATGCGCAGACATTGATGAAAGAAAAATAAAATGTATGCCTTTTTCAATGCAAATTTGTGCCAATGCCAAAGTGGCTTCTATATTTTGTGTCGATGCGTTTTTGTTTTGTTTGCTAAAAGGTATAAAGGCGCAATGTACCAGGGCATCAGCATCGGTAAAGTTGTAAGTGGTTTTATCGGTTAAGTCGAAGTAACGTTCTTCAATATTGGGTAGATTGTTGTTATTTAGTTTACGTTGCAAGGCAATTAACTGATGGGTTGCAGAAAGTGTTTTAACCAACTCGCTGCCTATAAAACCCGATGCACCAGTAACTGCTATTTTCATTTAACTGTTATTATTCAAAGCGTGTTTAGCTACTCTGTTGGCATTGGCCATTAAAGTAAAAGAAATGCCTTTGGCGGGAATGTATTTAAAAGAAGACCCATCGGCTACCCACACATTTTTAGTTTGATTCAATAAGCCATTTTTAGCAGTTGAATACAATTCTTCTTTATCAGAAAATGGTAATGTGCCACCATAATGTATGCTACTGCCATGCCCCGGGTAAACTTTTTGCAGGGGTATGCAGCCCAAGCTAAAAAATGTTTTAAAAAACTTACTTTCGGTAGCCAGCACTTCTTTTTGCTCCGCGTCGTTAAGTATATATTCGGTATGCAAAATATCTCCGGTTGGTGAGTTACTATCAGCTTTTAACTCGATAAATTTATTGCCACCACCATATTCAGGATGGTGTATGCCTGCTATAACCATTGATGGAACTAAATATTGCATTACCTGCCTGCCTGCGGCAAAGTTTACAGGCGCCTCTTTTATTAAACGAAAAAGCAATAACTGCCTATAGGTAAACATGGCAGCCATGGCAACATCACTGTTGTCTTGCTTTTTATCGTAAAACAACACCATTTGCCCCATACCGCTTTTGTAACGAGGCTGTACTTTGCCCAGGCGGCTATAGTTAACCATAGGGACATATACATAAGGGTTGCAAATAAGTGGCAGTTTTTGGTCTATATTAAAAGAGCGCAATACAATGCGCGCTGTGCCCAATACCCCGCTGCAAAGCACAAGTTTTTTACACCAGAATATTTTTTCTTCATTAGTTTCTACATGGCGGCAAATAACCTTTACCAGGTTACCTGTTTCTTCAAATTTTATTGCAAGTATTTTTTCTTCTAATTGAAAATTTGGTTTGGCTTTTAGTTTATCAACCGTCATCCAGGGACGATAAACAGATTCCTCATTGTCGTGCCAAAAATCCATATCGTTATACGAAAATTCTTTGCGGTTGTCTTTGTCTTTTGTAAGCATGGCCAATCCAGGTATACCTGCATAGAAACCGCGCTTGTTTAGCTTTTCTTTCTTTGCTTTGTACTTATCTAAAATGGCCTGCATACCTTCTTCAGGTTTTATTGCCGGTTGTATGTTGTTTAATCCTTCAACGGTATAAGGCAGTGCATCATCTAGCCCTGCAGATACTCCAATACGGTCGCCAACGGTTTGGTAGCTCTGCATAAACAAGCTTTTTTCAATGCCCATTTTACTAAATTCTTTTTCAGAGAAAATGTAACAACCAGCTCCCCATCCATTGCCCAATCCGCCATAGGCAAGACTTTCTATTGGAAAAAAAGTTTTACTAATTGTTGGTAGCCAGGTATCAATGTCTTTTGCAATAAACTTGCGCCCGGGGGTTAGTTGTGCGCCTGTTTTAACTGCGCCCCATGGCATACCTTCGTAGTTTTTACCAAGTAAAAATTCTCGTTGGTTTGGCATTTTTTGCCTTATATCTAAAAAGTTTTCTGTCGGGAATTTTTTGCCGGTTTCATTTTTGTAAGCAACATCAAGCATCAGCACCTGTACGCCACCCTCTACTAGTGTTTGGGCAGCCATAGCGCCGGTAAGGCCCGAGCCCACCACAATAAACTCTGCAGGGTTTTGCTCGCTATTCAACTTTTGCCGATTTAATGATTAATATGCCCAACAACGCCGTAAAAAACGCCCATGAGGTGATAATACCTATGTAGAAAAAGTGAAGCCAACTGCGC
>JBIPNX010000129.1:0-6212 GCA_044378145.1 Flavobacteriales bacterium
GAAGGCATGACTTATCATACACAGATAGGGATACCGCTAGTTCGCTTTTTAAGAAATAATAAATCTGATAGATTATTTGCAAGAGAGAAAGCAGGATACGTTATAATACAGCAGTTAATAATAGCACGGCCACTTTCAGAAAAATTATATGTTCCTGAAGATGGAGTGTATACAATTACTTATACTGAAAATAGTAGTGGGGAAGTAGAAACTAAGGTGTCTTTTACCAAAACAAATGCACCTAAGCCTGCACCCATGCCATCAATAAAATCATCGCCAAACGATACAATTATCAGGTTAAGCAAAAAGGCTTCATTAGGGCATTATCTAGATGCTAAAGTATATAGCGATATTTTAGGGTTAGCTGGTAAAGCCAATGGCATTATTCAAACAGAAGTGGATGCTAAAGCAATATTAAACACACGAAACTTCAAACAGAATTGCTGGAATAAATACACTTATTATTTTTTATTTAAAGAATTACGCCTTAATGGATCATGGGCAAAATTTGACAGTGAATTTGACACTTTAACTGCTAATAGCTTATCAGCTCCCGTAAAATTCTCTACTCTAGTAATGGATACCCTTAACCAAACTATAACCAATGTAGACAGCATTAAAATTGATACAGTGTACAGAGCCGGCTTTATAAACCTTTATCGCCAGGCAAAGTACAGAGTTGAAGCCAATTTGAACTTGTTTACCGTTGGATTAGTAAGCAAGTTTGAATTAAATTTTGGTGGCGGGCTGTATTTTACACCTAATGTACTTTCAGGAAACAAAAAAGAAACCATCTATAGTGTTGGTTATTACCCTGAGGTTAGGGGGGTAATAAAAGTAGCACCGAATTTTGCTGTTAACCTGTCTGCAAAATATATGATCTTTAATTCTGTTGGTAAAAACTCTTTGTATTATTACCGAAAAAATGATGACACAGTCAAAGTAAGTAATGTTGATGATGTTTACAGGAGTGGAAATTTCTTAATACCCAGTATAGAATTAAGTTTCTATCCAAAAGCCGACAAGCAAAGTAAAATATTCTTTAGAGGTGGGGCTGTCTTAAATATGAGGAAAAGAATGACTGAAGAAAATGATTTTATATATTCTCAATTTGGTTACAGCCTAAATATTGCCGATCTGGTTAAATCAGCCAAGAAGTAACCTTGTTTAACACCACAAAACAAGCCCCAACCCTATGGTTGGGGCTTGGTATTAATACTCAATAGTTATACTGCTCCCGGGCATTGGTATCCTGAATTTATCTTTACCTACCAACTGTTCCATAGTTTTAGCAAAGGACATTACATCTGTTCCGCCTGCAACCTGATAGGGTTTCCTCGTAAGATTTTTATACGGCCTGAAGAAGTTTTCCAAATGGCCAATAATAGAATACTTAGGCTTTATAATATTTAGTACCGATGCAGGGTAGCCGGGAGTTTTGCTGTATAACGCAACCGGCATAACCAATACATCAACACCCTTTGCTTTTAGCAGGCTATCGGGCAGGTTAGCACTGGCCTCGTTACTGGCCGATGTTTGCACCATCATCCTAAAGCTAACCTCAGTCCCATTCATAATATCTATAAGGTAAGCATAGGGTTTGCCGCAACGCCAAAAGCTTTTTTGGCCGGGCTTAGTCTTAGGGCGGTATTCACCATCGTACAACTTTCTGTTGCCTATATGTGGCGGGTGCGAACTAATGATTGGCAGTACCCTGATGGTATTTGATACATTGGTAAAAGCCTGTGTATGTTCAACATCAATAATCTTAGTAGAGTCTACCTGTAGCCGTTTTGCTATTTGCACACCGGTATAGTTTACAAACAACTTTGTTGTTGGCGGGCAATATGTATTCATTATGTGGGGAACATCCATCAGGTGGTCGTAATGCGAGTGGCTAACCAGTATTGCTTTTATATCTGCCCGGTTAATCCCTTTCATAATTAAGCCTACTGCAGCAGTATCTGTTTTTACTTTTGATACTACAGACGGATTAGATGCAAAAGGGTCAACCAGCACAACATCGTTACCCGATTTTATGCATATCCCTCCACACTGAAAATAACTAATGGATATAGTGTTTTGGGGTGATGTACTCAGGCTGATTTTTTTATCTCCCGCCTCAATATACCCTGCTTTTTGCAGCAATTTACCTTTGTGGGCAGAGCAGCCAGTAATCAATAGTACTGCAAACGGTATTAGGTATTTATACATTGGATAAAGCTAAAACAAAAAAGCCCCAACCATAAGCTTGGGGCTTTTTATTTTCTATCAAACTAAATTTCTTAGCAGAATTGCTCGTAAGCACCTGCAAGGTTTTCAGCAATCATTTGTGCGCTGCGGCCTTCAATATGGTGGCGCTCTATCATGTGTACCAGCTTGCCGTCTTTAAACAAGGCAATAGCGGGCGATGATGGAGGGTAAGGCAATAAGTACTGGCGTACCTGTGCAACGGCCTCAGGGTCGTTACCGGCAAATACAGTAACTAATTTATCAGGGCGTTTTTCGCTTGCTAACGACTGTTTAACACCCGGGCGTGCAGTACCTGCCGAGCAACCGCATACTGAGTTTATAAAGCACAATACAGTGCCATCTGAATTTGGGATTGTATTATTAACCTCAGCCGCGTCTTTCAGTTCCTGAAAGCCTACCGATGTCATTTCTGCCCTCATGGGGGCTACCATTTGTTCCGGATACATAATTCTATTTATTGTTATTCATTGTACCAACAAAGGTACGGATAATTGGTTTAAAATAGGGACTAGGTTTTAGGTGCCAGGTGCTAGTAAACTTTACTATTTCTCTAAACTCCTTCCATAAAAATTTATGCAACTTCCAGTTCCGATGCTTTGCTGTAGTAGCTCTCGCCGTTGGCAGCCATAGCACGTAGTTTATCAGTAGGGCGGAAACGCTCTCCGTAGGTATCGGCCAGTTTATCGGCAGTAGCTACAAAGGTATCATAGCCAACAAAATCAAGGAAAGAAATAACACCACCCGAGTACGGTGCAAAGCCCCAACCGAAGATTGAGCCTATATCAGCATCTTTTGGAGAGGTTACAATGCCTTCTTCCATGCATTTAACCGCCTCTATTACCTGGCGGTACAATAAGCGTGTTTTAGCGGTCTCCAGGTCAATAACACCTTCTTTAACAGGGAAGTGTTCAGCTAAGCCCGGCCATAAGAATTTCTTACCACCTTCAGGGTATTCGTAAAAGCCTTTGCCCGCTTTTTTGCCAATACGGTCAAGCTTTTCTACAAACAGGGTAGCAATAGTTTTTTGGGCGCTATCAAGGTTAACGCCGGTATCTTTTTCTGTTTGTTTGATGATTTTATACATCAGCTCAATGGTTACCTCATCGGCTACGGCTAACGAGCCAACCGGCATACCGGCAGCTTTACCTGCATTTTCAATAAGTGCAGGGGCTACGCCTTCGTTCAGTAATTCTAAGCCCTCGGCAACGTAGGTAGAAAAGTTGCGTGAGGTGAAGAATCCACGGCCATCGTTAACAACAATAGGTGTTTTCTTAATCTTCTTAACGTAATCAACCGCCATAGCAATGGCGTAGTTTGATGTTTCTTTGCCAAGGATAATCTCTACCAACGGCATTTTATCTACCGGAGAGAAGAAGTGTAAACCAATAAATTTATCAGGGTGTGCAGATGCTTCAGCAAGGCCGGTAATAGGCAGGGTTGAAGTGTTAGATGCAAACACGCCTGTAGGGTTCAAATGTGGCTCGCTTTCTTTGGTAACAGTCGCTTTAAGGCCGCGGTCTTCAAATACGGCTTCTATAATAAGGTCGCAACCTGCCAGGTCTGCGGCGCTATCAGTCGCTTTAATGCGGTTCATTAAGGTATCAAACTTCTCCTGGGTCATAAACCCTTTAGACAGTTTGCTGCCCCATAGCTTTTTAGAGTAGTCTTTGCCTTTTTCAGCAGCTTCAAGGCTAACGTCTTTCAACACTACCTCAAGGCCTGCATCGGCAGATACATAAGCAATACCTGCACCCATCATTCCGGCGCCCAGTATACCTACTTTCTTTAATGGAATTTCGCCAATTTCTTTTGGCCTAGCAGCACCTTTGTTCGCCTCGTTCAGGTTAAAGAACAGCGTGCGGATCATGTGCTTGCTCTCTTTGGTCATAACCGCTTTGGCAAAGTAGCGGGCTTCTACCTCAAGGGCTTTATCAAAAGGCAATTGCATACCCTCGTACACACAGTTCATAATAAACTGCGCTGCAGGGTAGTTGCCGAATGTTTTCTTCATTAACAGGGCTGCGCCTGCGGTAAATACCATAACACCGTTAGGCGATTGCACGCCACCACCCGGTACTTTAAAATCGTCAACATCCCATGGCTGCGATTTTTTACCAACTTCTATTATCCATTTTTTAGCAGCAGGGATAAGTTCTTCTTTAGTAGCTACCAACTGGTCAACCATACCTTCACTCTTAGCTTGTGCCGGACGAAGGCGTTTGCCTTCCAGCATGTTTTGCAGGGCGGCTTGCATACCTATAAGGCGAGGTAAGCGTTGGGTACCACCACCACCAGGAAGTAAACCTAACTGAACCTCAGGCAAACCAATCTGGATGCGGGCATCATCAACACAAACACGGTAATGGCAAGCCAAGCAAAGCTCGTAGCCACCGCCTAAGGCTGTACCGTTAATGGCAGCAACAAAAGGCTTACCGCTTTTTTCCATAGCACGGAAAAGCTTGTGCAGTTGGCCTGTCATTTCAACAACCTCGTTGGTGTTGTTAAGGCCAAGGATCATGTTTAAGTCGGCACCGGCAATAAACTCCGGGCGAGACGAGGTAATGATAACCCCTTTAATTTCTTTATCGGCCAGAACCTGCTCCAACACATTTTTAAAGGCCTCAGATGATTGTTCGTTGATAACGTTCATCGGGTGGCCCACCATGTTAAAACTAAGTACGGCAATGCCGTCGGCATCTTTAGTGAAATCTATCATTGTAGAATTTTTAGGAATGCGAAGATAATGAATATCTGAAAGTGGAAAGGTGAAAACTGAAAGTTGATTAGACTGATGTTTTAACCGCAGAGGCCGCAAAGGACTTCACTACGAAAAGGCTGACCGCGGAGGTCGCAAAGGTTAAATAATCATTCTCGTCTATGCAGGATATCAATTTTCTTTGCGTGCTTTGCGAAAAACTCTGCGTCTTTGCGTTTTCCTAAACGAAAGCTAAATCTTAACAGCCTTAATCTTCATCAGCACCCCATCCCCGGGCTTTAGGGTTATCAATGCTTTGGGCTTAACATTGGTGCTTACCAGTTCCATTTCTACCCGGGCAGATAACAGGGCATTGATAATTTGCATCTCGAGCATTGCAAAATTGTTGCCTATGCAAATTCTGGGCCCGCCGCCAAAGGGCATAAACACAAAGCGGTTATCGCCCTTCATATCAAAGTCGTTAAAACGTTGGGGGATAAAGTCGTTAGGGTTTTGCCAAAACGCGGGGTGACGGTGCACGCCTGCAATATTTATGGCTATTTGCACCTTGGAGGGTATATGGTAACCCATAGCCTCATCGGGCTGCACGGGTATACGCCCAACTACGGGTACTGGTGGATACAGGCGCATACTCTCGTTCATAACATTTCTGCCAACGGCCAGCTGCATTATATCTTCAAAAGAAGGGTTTATACTTTCAAACCTTATCGATTCTTCTTTCAGCTTTTGCTCCTCGCTGGCATGCTGCTTAAGTAAAAACCAGGTCCACGATAGGGCGTTAACTGTAGTTTCGTGCCCGGCTACAAAAATGGTCATTACCTCGTCGCGTATTTGCAGGTCAGTCATGCCCGTTCCATCTTCGTAGCGGGCTTCAAGCAACAATTGCAAAAGGTCGTGTGGTGGGTTCTTTTCTTGTTTGCGGCGGTCTATAATACCATATATAATCGCATCCAGTTCGGCAATGTATTTCTTCATTTTAACGTGGCGCGGTATAGGTACCGATGCTGGAATCCGTATCAATCCCCTTATCATACGGTCAGCCGCCTCGTTAAGGTAATTTATGCTGTGCCAAACGGTTTGTATGTTGTCGTTTGTTATATCAGTAGTAAACAGCGACTTTGCAACAATATCAATAGTAAGGCCGGCCATTTCGCGCGTAAAATTTATTTCGCCACCCTCTTTTGCCTTCCATACAGTAATCAGTTCGTTTGTAGAATCAACCGTTATATCGTGTATCCTTTTC
>JBIPNX010000130.1:0-6210 GCA_044378145.1 Flavobacteriales bacterium
GTGGCATCAGCCTTAACCCAATCATCAGCAGTTTTCAAAAAGTAGTAAAGCAATACGGTATTGAGGTAGCTTTAATTGATGCCTTTTTAGACTCGATGGAAATGGACCTTACAGGCCATACCTATAACGATACATCGTACAACGAATATATTTATGGCTCAGCCGAAGTGGTTGGCCTAATGTGCCTGTATGTGTTTTGCAGTGGCAATAAAGCAGAATATGAGCGCTTAAAAGCCCCTGCACGCAGCTTAGGTGCGGCTTTTCAAAAAGTTAACTTTTTGCGTGATATGAAAGATGACTTTGATGAGCGTGGACGTATTTACTTTCCGGGAATAAACTTTACCAACTTTACCTGCGCCGATAAAGCATTGATAGAAGCAGAAATTGAAAAGGATTTTGCCGATGCATTAATTGGTATTAAGCAACTGCCTATAGCCTGCCGTAAAGGGGTTTATTTAGCTTACCGTTACTACACCAAACTCTTCAAAAAAATAAAACAAAAAGAGCCTGAGGTAATTAAAAATGAAAGGGTTCGGATTAATAATTTCATTAAGCTGTTAATCCTGCTTAAGTCTGATGCACGTTACAGGCTTAATATGCTATAAGCCATGTTTGATAAGCACTATACATACCTGCTGTTAAACATTGCTACATTGTTTTTTCCGCTGGTTTTATCGTTTGATAAAAAGGTGGCGTTTTACAAAAAATGGCCGCAACTTGCTTGGGGTATAGGCATAACCGGTGCGTTTTTTATTGTGTGGGATATGCTTAAAACCCAACACGGCGTATGGTTTTTTAACCCCGAATATATTGTTGGATATTATATTGGAAATTTACCTGTTGAAGAGTGGCTCTTTTTTATTACCGTACCCTATGGGTGCGTTTTTATATACGAGTGCTTAAATGCCTACCTGCCCGATTATTTAGCAAAGTCATCAAAATATATAGCGCCATCGCTTAGTATCATTCTGCTGATTTTAGCGGCATGTAACTACACCCGCATATACACATTTGTCACTTTTACGTTTACAGCTTTATTCTTAGGAATATACATCGTAGTATTTAAAAACCGCTTAGGTGGCAGGTTTTGGATGGCTTACCTGGTGCACCTTATCCCCTTCTTTATCATCAATGGTGTTTTAACCTCCCTGCCTGTAGTTATTTACAACGATGCCGAAAACCTGGGCATACGTCTAGGTACCGTGCCTATAGAAGACACAATTTACTCTATGCTATTACTGCTGATGAATATTGGAATATTTGAATGGAGGCAGCAGAAAAAACTACATCTTAAAGCGTAGTGTGCTTACCATATCTTCTACCTCTTTAAAATACTTGTTAAAGTAATCGGGGGTTGATGTGTAGGTGATAACATAAAACTTGCGGCCCTCTTTAACAATAGCCTGCCAAAGGCTAAGCTCCGTACCATCATTGGTAAACTTGGTTGTGTTGTACGTTATTACACGCCCTTCGGCTTTATATTTACCAACAGCGTAGGGTGATACTTTTATCGATTTTATTTCATCGCCCAGGGTAGGCTCTAAATTGTCTATCGATATTTTTATATACTCGTCAATAGTCAGGTCTTCAACACCTGCACCTTTTTCCGATGTTATATTGATATTATCTCTAAACCCGTCTTTAGCAGACTCTTCGGGGGCGTAAATAACAGGTATATTAGTAAAATGGCCGGTGTCCCAGCTCAAAGGGAATATCATCGAAAACTCCTTATCGTTAAAAATACCCGTAAGTGTTTGGGCCTGTACATTGGTTGCCAAAACCATCAATAACAAAGCTATAAAGCGCATAAAATCTATTTTTAAGCTAAGGTAGTAAATAACTTCGTTGGCAAAGGATAGCGTTAGAACGTTTACTTGACTATTTTCGTACACAATTAGCACTATGTTAAAATCAGCACTTTTATCGGCATTGGTATTTTTTACCGCGTTGGCATTGTCAGCGCAACCCACACCGTCAAACTCGCCTTACCAGCTCGACGGTAAAAAGGTATTACACAATGGCCGTCCCATAAAAACGTTCGAGGGTATCTACTATTTAGGCCCGGGCACCATAGCCGTTAAAGATGGCGGTAAATGGTCTTTTGCCGATACCACCGGCAAGCGTTTATCAAAAAACAAATACACCGATGTTAGCCTTATAGCCAACGGCCCTGTTGTGTTGTATAACGACAAACTGATGGGCTTTGCCCGCCGCGATGGCAGCATAATAATTGACCCCATTTGCAGCGAATATAAAATGGTAGGTAAAGGCTACATTCGCTTAGGACAAAACAAAAAAGTAGGCTTAATAAACCCCGAAGGCAATCTGATACTAATTCCCAAATACGATGGTATTGAGTTTGTTGCCGGTGGCGCCATGATTGCAGTACAGCAAGGTTGCCAGACTATATATGTAGACTCTATGGGCCGCCAGACATTAGGCGCTAAAATACCTACCCAAATTGGTTGCCGTATTGGCTTTGTTGATTCTACCGGAAAAGAAATTGTAAAGCCCATTTTTGAGGATTATGCCGATGCAGGCACTAAAGGCGGTTATGTTCAGGTTATGCTAAATGGCAAATCGGGATTGATAAATAGTTTAGGCGAAGAAGTACTGGCTCCTAAGTACGACTGGATAAACCAATCGGCTACCGCATCGGGTTATATGCAGGTTAAGCTGGGCGATAAAATGGGCATTATTGATACCACTGGCCACGAAGTTATTACCCCCGAATACGAATCGGTTTTTTCTTTGAATGGTGATTTGTTCGCCATAAAGCAAAACGATAAATGGGGCGTTATAGATATCAACGGTAACCCGAAACTACCCAACGAATACGAGACTATTGCCACCATGTATGGCGACCGTATCCTGGTAAAAAAAGACAAAAAATGGGGCCTTGTTGATACCACCGGTAAAACAATTGTAGAACCCAAATACGACCGTGTAGACCATACCGCTTTTAGCAAAGGCATGCTGCCCGTGCGCGAAAAACGCCAGTTATTATTGGTTGATTTAAACGGCCGCGAATTGCTTGGCGATATTGGCACACAGCAGGTAAAACTAAACAGCGGCAATGTGTGGGAACGCACAGCCAACCAATGGAAACTGCGTCAACCCGATGGTGTAAGCGTTAACCGAGACTATGAAAAAATGCGCTGGTATTCTACCAGCATGTCTATGGCCTATAAAGATGGCAAGGCGGGTTTGGTTAATGCAGCCGGTAAAGAAATTACCCCCTTTGTTTACGATACCATACGCTACATTGCCCCTAACCTGGCTTGTGTAGTATCGGGTAAAAAGAATGGGCTGGTTAACAGCACAGGCAAACTTGTTTTACCGTTAAACTATTACCTTATAAGCACCATAGGCAATGGCTACTGCGCCGTGTGCGAGGGCGAGTACCAGGTAGGCACACGCAATGGGTTACCCACACGCTACACTGTTTGCCACTGGGGCTTTGCCGACAGTACAGGCAAAATGGTTATCACTCCACGGTACGACGATTTTGAACCATTTGTAAAAGGTTATGCACCCATCAGCCTGGATAAAAAACAAGGCCTAATAGACAGTACCGGAAGGGTAGTTGTAGAGCCACGTTACGATAAAATAACGGCCTTCCAAGGCAATGTAGCGTTTGTTAAGTTGAATAACTTATGGGGTGTTATAGACCGTGCAGGCCGCGAGCTTATTGAGCCCACCTTTACATCAGACTATCGCCTGGATTTAAAAACAGCAGCACCGCAGTTAAAAGCGGGCTACTACCCTAAATTTTACAAAGGCTACGCTACGGTATTTAACGGCCGCCGCTGGGGGCTTGTAGACAGTACCGGCAAAAAGGTTGCCGATGTTATTTACGATGAGATTGACATTTTGGAAGAACCACAAAAAGGCCTGATTGCCTTGGTAAAACTTAAAAAGAAATGGGGCGCTATAGATGCACGTGGCACCGAGGTTATCAAACCCAAATACTTATCCTTATATCAATTTACCGAGGGACTTGCCCGCGCTATTAAAGGCCCTAAATATGGGTATATTGATGCTACAGGCAATGAGGTTATCCCGGAGTCGTTTGACGAGGCAGGGATATTCCGCAACGGCTGGGCCATTGTTCACATTGCCTACCGCTACTTCCTGGTAGATATAGACGGCAACCCGATGGATATCAGGTAAAGTTTTCAAACTTAAACCGTAGTAAAGTGTTTATATTTATTTTTCAGCTAGAAGCTAGAACCTAGCACCTATACCCTAAATTTGTAACTATGGAAAATCAAAACAACAACAATAACCAGCAGCTAAATATTGAACTGAGCGAGGAAATGGCGCAGGGCAACTATTCTAACCTTGCCATTATTACCCACTCTAACGCTGAGTTTGTAGTAGATTTTATACAGGTGATGCCGGGTGTACCTAAAGCAAAAGTAAAATCGCGCATTATACTTACCCCACAGCATGCTAAACGTTTTTTAAACGCCCTTGCCGAAAATATAGACAAGTTTGAAGCTGCCAACGGTGAGATTACCGAACCGGGCGATAACAGCGTACCCAGCTTCCCTATGAACTTTGGAGGCCCTCCGGCACAAGCATAACAACACTATAAAACAAGCTGAACACCTTTAGGAAACTAAGTAAGAAATTGCTATATTAGTAATTGACTTGCATTGCGAAGAGAATTTTATGAATCAGGCAGAGGTAACCGCATTAATAGATTTATTAGACGACCCCGACTTGGATATATTTAACAATATCAAAGACAGGTTAATGTCGTACGGAGAGGAAGTAATTCCGGAGTTAGAGAGCGCATGGGAGGCATCATTCAACAACCTGGTGCAAAACCGTATTGAAGATATAATTCATAACATACAGTTTACCAACATACGCACCAAGCTGGAAGCATGGGCCGGAAAGGTAGACCCTAATCTTTTGGAAGGTGCTATCCTAATAGCCAAATACCAGTACCCCGACCTTGACGAAGAACGCATAATAAACAAGATAGAGGTTATTAAGCGTGATATTTGGCTGGAGCTAAACCCTAACCTTACCGCATTAGAAAAGGTGCGTGTAATGAACCATATCATCTTTGAGATACATGGTTACAGCGGTAACACTGCCAACTTCCACGCCCCGCAAAACTCGTATTTGAATAATGTATTAGAGAGTAAAAAGGGCAACCCTTTGTCGCTGTCAATACTATACTCGGTAATAGCGCAAAGCCTTGGTTTACCGGTATACGGTGTAAACCTGCCCGAACATTTTATACTGGCTTATAAAGATGAGTTTGAAGATTTAGAATTGGAAGACCATCCTTATGGTGTACTGTTCTACATAAATACCTTCAGCAAAGGCACAGTGTTTGGCAAGCGCGAGATTGATACTTTTTTAAAGCAGATAAACATGCAGCCGTTAGACATGTTCTACTCGCCCTGCACCAATGTTGATATTGTGCGCCGCATGTTGCGCAACCTTATTGCTGCCTACGAAAAACTGGGCTATCCTGAAAAGGTACAAGATCTGGAGCAGTTGATACTGGCATTGGGTACTACAGAGTAATATTAGAATTGGGGCTAATCCCGATAACTATCTAGATTAACTTTTAACTTTTCGTTTTATAACGGTCTTGCCATTGCTTGTTAAACGACTTCGGCGCCATCTTAGGAAGGTCGCGCCTATCGCCCCAGGCACCTTTAAAAAACGCCGAAATAAAGAAGTTCTTTAAGCCAGCTCCGCCACGTTCCATAGTCTTACGGCTCATAACGGCAGTTTTAAAGAAATACATAGAAAGGCGCTCACTTTGGGTAGTTAGTTTCTGGTCTACAGAGTCGCGGCGGTTACGCAGCAGATGCTCATGCAGGTCAATCTTAACAGGGCAAACCTCGGTACACCGTCCGCATAATGATGAAGCGAAGCTTAAGTGCTTAAACTTCTCCATGCCCCGCATGTGCGGCGTAATTACCGAACCAATAGGGCCTGTATAGGTTGTACCGTAGGTATGGCCACCTACGCTTTGGTATATAGGGCAAGCGTTTAGGCAGGCACCGCAACGTATGCAGTTTAGCGCCTGGCGTTGCTCGGGTTGGGCCATTAGGTTAGTACGGCCGTTATCAAGCAAGATAACGTACATATCCTGCGGGCCGTCGTACTCCTCGCTTTGGCGTGGGCCAAGGGTCACACTGTTGTATACCGTAACATTTTGACCTGTACCGTAGGTAG
>JBIPNX010000463.1:0-6141 GCA_044378145.1 Flavobacteriales bacterium
GAAATTTATTTACTCAGCATTATTGCTTTTATCGGCAGGCGCCCTTAAAGCCCAGGCCCCATCAATTGTATTTTTGCATGCAGATGCTTTTGTAGACACCTACGAGTTTATGACCCTGCAAAGGTGCGACCTTACCAACATGAGCACTACCGATGCGGGCATTTGCACCAACGGAAGCTTTCGTACCAATGAGGGTTTTGTATTGGGTTACAACAACCCCGGCCTGGCCGATGTGCCTGCGGGTACTATTATTCAGGTGCGTTATGATAATACAGGAACAGCAGACTACACCATTACCGATGGGCGTGGTTTGGTTTTAGCCAATACCAATCAGTTAAATCAGGCAAATACCAACCCTCCGGGTGAGCAGGTTATTGCCTTTACCGGAACCCTATCTGGCGGTACTAACTGCTCTGGCTCGGGTACCAATACCTTTGTATCGGGTATTAACTGGGGCAATGCGGGCTGGATTAGTGGTGCTATAGATGCAGCATCGTCTAAAGCCCCGGGAACAGTTACCGATATTGCCATACCGGGTACTACCAGCAAGGTAAGCTATACCGGTTCTATTTTAGGTAATCAGGCTGCTATTATTGCCAATATTACTAGCCCGGCCAACTGGACAGGCGTTGCCAATGGCGATGGTATTTTTTCTCTTAAAAATATTTTGTTTGATGAACCTAACTATAACACAGGGAGCGCGGTTGTTACCCCAAACCAAACAACGGCTACGTTAAACCTATCCGGCCTTACGTTTACTAATGCAACAACCAGCACCCGCTACGCGGTTATTGTTAGCACAAGTGCACCTAGCCTTCCGGTAGATCGTTACACCTGTTACAATGGCATTACGTTAAACTATGGGGCTGCCCCGCTTGTAGCTACAGGCGTTTCAGGCCAAACAGCAAGCGATTTTTGTGGAACCCCTACAAACGGAACAGGTGTTATGGTATATTTAGATTATACTTTACCATCGTCGTTGATTATTACAGGGTTAGCACAAAACACTACCTATAATTATAAAGTTGTTGCAGTTAATGGCAATGGCTACACTGCTAATTTTAGCTCAACAGCCTATACTGGTAATTTTACAACTTTATCTCCCTCTAATACAACCGTTCAATATTCAGCTATAGCCAATACAGTGGCAGAGAGTGTAGGAACCGTTCCGGTAGCGTTAACCATTACCAACCCAAGCCCAAGCGTAGCTACTACAGTACAGGTTGCCATTTCGGGCGGTACAGGTTCAGCGGCCGATGTAAACAACTACACCACCCAAACCGTAACCTTCCCAGCCGGTTCATCGGCTAACCAAACCGTTACCCTAACTGTTACTGATGATATTTTGGTTGAGGGTACTGAAACAGTAATCTTCACCATACAAAACATTACCGGCGGACAAGGCACACCTGTTATTGGCAGCAATAACCCATACACCTTAACCATAACAGATAACGACGTATTGCCAAACACCACCGTTCAATATTCAGTTATAGCCAATACGGTTAATGAAAACGTAGGCACCGTTCCCGTAGCGTTAACCATTACCAACCCAAGCCCAAGCGTAGCTACAACAGTTCAAGTAGCCATTACAGGCGGTACAGGTTCGGCGGCCGATGTAAACAACTACATCACCCAAACCGTAACCTTCCCAGCGGGTTCATCGGCTAACCAAACAGTTACCCTAACTGTTACTGATGATATTTTGGTTGAAGGTACCGAAACAGTAATCTTCACTATACAAAACATAACCGGCGGCCAGGGAACTCCCGTTATCGGAAGCAATAACCCATTCACCTTAACTATTACCGATAACGATGCATTGCCTCAAAACACTACGGTAGAGTTTGGTATTATACCCAGCACGGTAATTGAAAACGTAGGCCTTGTTGGCGTAGTTTTAAATTTAACCAACCCAAGCACAACGCAGGCTACTACTGTTCAGGTAGTTGTTAAAGGAGGTAGCGGTTCTGTTGCCGACATTAATAACTATGTTACCCAAACCATTACCTTCCCTGCAAATTCAACACTGCAAGCGGCATCTATAACCATAACAGATGACTTGTTATTGGAGAATACTGAAACCATCATATTTGCTGTAAGGAATATTACAGGCGGACAAGGCACTCCATTTATAGGTGCCGATAGTACGTTTACACTTACCATTACCGATAACGATGTAGCACCGAATATCATTATTAATGAAATCCACTATAACCCATCAGAAGCCAGTGGGTCGCCCGATGCGCAATATGAATTTATTGAGCTGTTTAACGGCGAAAATTACGCGGTTGATTTAAGCGGCTATACCTTTAGCCAGGGCGTTACCTATACCTTCCCTGCCAATACAACCATAGACCCCAGCGAGTATATTATTATAGCTGTTGATGCCTCTACGTATAACGGACAAGGGTACGATGTATACCAGTGGGCCGGTGGCGACTTAGATAACCTTGGCGAAACAGTAGAGTTGCGCAATGCCGAAAACTTTTTGATAGATATTGTTACCTATAACGAAGTAGCACCATGGCCAACCGGGGCAAATAACACAGGCCCATCGTTAGAATTAATATCTGAATTTTTAGATAATGCATTACCTGTAAACTGGAGGGCAAACGGGCCTAAGAACGGCACACCGGGTAACCCCAATACCTTGGTTAGCGTTGCCGAGAATAACCTAAACCAACAGGTTACTGTGTATGGTTTTGGTAACCAGCTCTATATTAATGTAGATAATAGCTTTACCGGTAATTACACCCTAACTATTATAGATATGGCAGGCCGCACTATGGGTACCTACCAAAACCTTAGCGGCAGTAATACCCTAAACACCAATTTACCTGCCGGTTTATATGCGGTACAATGTGTAAGTAATAGCGGTATTTTAACTAAAAAAGTGGTTATAAACAACTAAGCAATAGCATACTTATAAAAGTGCCAATACAGGCATGGCAGTAGCCATGCCTGTAATTTTTTTACCCCCAATATTAAATTTGCAATAATCTTTTGTTGCTTAACGGTGGCTTAACACCCCATGTAAGTATGCGGGGTAACTTTGTTCCCAAATAAAATTGTTACCAATTATATATTATAACATAAAATCCATTTTTATGAACTTTAAAAAATTACTTTTATTTGCTGCATTTTTGTTGTCGCTATTTGCTTCAAATGCGCAAATGTCATTAACTAACGGCTCTCCGTCTAATACAATTACGTTTGCCAATACTATGCAAACAGGTATTGGCTCTAACCCATCTACTGCTTTTGCAGGGGCTGGTTTTGATGCGGCAACTACTACCGCAGGTCGTCTAAACTCTAATGCTTGGGCAGTTACAGGCTGGTCTGATGGTGCTTTGGCATTTGGTGGTACAAGAACAACAGCAACTACGGACTATACTAGGGGAGCTTCAGCAGTAGCGGTAACAACAGGTGGTTTTTATGCAGGTACTGCAGCCCCTCAATCTGCGGCAAATCCATGTTTAATGATACAACCCGGCGGTACTGATTTTGCTCCCGGTACAATTACGTTAAGGATTATTAATAATGGTACAACTAATATTACAAATTTTGCGATATCGTATAATCTATTTGTAAGAAACGATCAAGGTCGTTCATCATCTTTTAATTTTTCACATTCAACAAATAACAGCACATATACAGCGGTTGGTAGTTTAGATTATACTACTACTGCAACTGCTGATGCGTTGGGTTGGGTACAAGTGGGTAGTTCGCCATCACGTTCAACTACTATTACAGGTCTTTCAATTGCTCCGGGTTCATTTTTTTATATCCGTTGGAGCAGTGCTGATGTTGGAGGTTCAGGTTCTCGCGATGAGATTGGCTTAGACGATATTGCAGTTACAGCAACTTTTGCACCTGCCAATACTACCATAGCCTTTACGGCAGGTACAAGCAGTGTAACCGAGGGTACGGCAACCACACCTATAGCATTTACAGTTACCAACCCAAGCCCAACGGTAGACGCTACGGTAAGTATGGCTATCACCGGTGGTACAGGTTCTGCAGCTGACGTTGGAAGTTACACCACCCAAACCATAACCATACCGGCTAATACTACAAGTTATACCTACAACTTAACTATAACCGATGATGCCTTAGTAGAAGGTACGGAAACAGTTGCCTTCACCATATCAAGCCCCGCTGGTGGGCAAGGCACAGCCGCATTAGGAGCCCAAACAACACATACGCTAACTATTAATGATAATGACACCCCTACTAGCATTGCCTTTACGGCAGGTACAAGCACTGTAAGCGAGGGTACATCAACCACACCTATTAACTTTACTGTAACCAGCCCAAGCCCAACCGTAGCCGCTACAGTTAGTATGGCTATTACCGGGGGTACAGGTTCGGCAGCTGACGTTGGAAGCTACGCTACCCAAACCATAACCATACCGGCTAATACTACAAGCTATACCTATAACTTAACCGTAACCGATGATGTTTTAAATGAAGGCACGGAAACAGTTACCTTTACAATATCAAGCCCCGGTGGGGGGCAAGGCACAGCTACATTAGGTGCCCAACAAACACATACCTTAACTATTAATGATAATGATTTTCCTTTAATTACCGTATCTCCAACTTCTCTAACAATACCAACTACTATGCAGAATACAGCTTCTGCATCGCAAACGTACAACCTATCGGCAACCAACTTAGTGTTAGGTGCTAACAACTATATTACCGTTACAGCCCCAACTAACTTTGCGGTATCTACCGATAACTCAACATTTACAAGCAGCGTGCAGGTAGCTTATTCCGGCGCAACATTAGCCTCTACCCCAATTTATGTTCGTTTAACGGGCACCACTGCGGGTTCATTTGGGCCATCGAACGTTACAAATGTTGATGGTAATGGCAATGCTGCTACACAAAACGTAGCGGTAAGCGGTACCGTAGAAGTATTTTCTACAGGTATTTTCTCAAATGCAATTACAGGAACAGACCCTGGGCTAACAAGCCCTTACACTGCAGGCCAAATTGTTAACCCTAATATTACAGTATCAGGAATTGGCAGAGGAACCGGTATTAGTGGAGCAGCAGCTAGTAATAGGTATAGCGCTAGCGGTTGGAGCACGGGTGGCCTTCTTGCAACAGATTATTTTACTTTTACACTTACCCCCAATGCAGGCTACGAAATTGACTTTACTAATTTTACCTATACCGGACAGGTTTCAACTGGCACACCAACATTAGTTTTTCGTTCAAGTCTTGATGGCTTTACGAATGATATAGGTACTATGACTACAGCTGGTACCACCATAAGTCTTTCGGGTGCAGCCTATCAAAATATACAAACTGCTATTGAGTTCCGTGTTTATGGTTATGGATTTGCAGCAGCAGGAACTACCTATAGTATAAACGACTTTACCTTTAATGGTACTGTTCCTTTAGCGTCGCCTCCTCCTCCTCCGGGTACATCAACCATTGTAACCACAGGCACTGCAACAGAGCCTACAAGTATCTCATCGCTTATCAATACTTCGGGCGCAGCTGTTTTAAACTTCGACTTTAAAGTTGTAGATGATGGTTCTGCTAACGATGCATTAAATACACTTATATCAGATATAGTTTTTAACCAGGCTCTAGGTAACGACGTTAGTACTTGGAGCGATGCTATTTTGGGCGCACAATTAACTGATGGTACTAATACCGCAACAGGCACTATAAGCAGCAATGCTATTACTTTTGCTTCTATACCTTTTACTGCGGGGACACTTGGTTATATAGCTGATGATGCTACTAAGACATATACCCTTAAAGTATGGTTAAAAACAACAATGACAGGCGGTTTACCTACCACTGTTGATGGTTTAAACCTTGTTTTTGGTGTAGACAATACATCATTTACTTTTGATGCTGCTTCAAGCACATTGGCATCAGCCCAATCGGCTACATCAGGTGCTACAAATAATGCTATTGATGTTGTTGCTTCGGCCCTTACATTTATCACCCAGCCAACCCCAACTACTATAGCAACCAGTACCGTATTTACTACCCCTCCGGTTGTTGAAGCACGCGATGCGAATGGTAACAGGGATTTGAACTATACTAATAACGCTACAATTACAACTGCAGGTGGCTTAACCTTTGCCGGCCAGTCTACCGCATTTGTAG
>JBIPNX010000131.1:0-6137 GCA_044378145.1 Flavobacteriales bacterium
AGTACAACTGGAAGGGGGTGGTAATTGTGTGCCCCGTAATTATCCTCCAGCTCTATAAGCTCTTGTGTACGTGTAATGGTATTTGTTGTGCCTGATTGCATAGTACAAAGATAAGAATTTAGGTGATAGCTTCTAGCTGCTAGGGTCTAGTTAAAAGGGATAACTAAAAACTAAAAGTGAAAAACTTTAAGCAGAAAAGAGTAATTATGTAGCCGGCTAACTATTTAGCAAACTTGCGCTTGCGGACAAAGAACTGGATAAGGCCAAACAGCAATACCAATATAGTTGGGAAGGCCACGTTCATCATCTGGATGTTCAGCTTGTTCTTAACCACTTTCTTTTTGTCTAACGGACGTACCATAACCTCGCGGGCACGGGCCGAAATTAACCCGCTATCATCGCATAAGAAGTTAAGCGCGTTCAGCATAAAGGTTTTATTGCCGTAAGTAGCACCGGTAAAGCGGTCAAAATCTAACGGGAATATCTTGCCCTGGTTTTTAGATACGTCGTTGCGCAGCACATCACCATCGCCAACTACAATCTGGCGGGAGAATACCGAGCGGTCTTTATATGCCATAATCTTGCTTGTATCAATCTCGGGTGACACACGGTTTTTGTAGTTTGAGTCGAAAAAGCCTTCTAACAAAACAGCCATGGGTAAAAAGCGTTTATCAAACTGGCGCTCATCAGGCTCGTCACGCAATATGCTCAGGCTTATATTGGCAGGTGAGTTTATATATCGTGAGTATTTTGATGAATGCAACAGGGTAAATTTCTTTACACTAGGGTTAGTACCAACAGTATCTACCGTATTGGCAAACTGCAGGCGGATGCCGTTCAGGTTTTTAACAATAGGGTGCTTGCTGGTTGGCAGGGCAATAGGGTAGAAGTACCAGGGGAACAGGTTTTGGATTGGCTTGCCGTCTACCATCTCCGTTACTACCGGTATAGGTGCAGCGTTAAGGTCCATTACCATATTTGTATTTACACGTACCCCATAGCGGAATAGCATATCTTCCAAATTCAATTGTAGCGGAAATGCAATAGTTGCGGGATTGGCCTGTAGGCTGTCCATGCTTACATATACATTATCAATACACCACATTATTTTACCGCCATACATAAGGTATTGGTCAATGATGAACTTATCATTCTCGGTAAAAGCAGAATCAGGTTTGGCAATAACAATGGCAGTATACTTAGGCTTTACAACAATTTTGTTGGTGTCTTTATCGTCTTTGCCGCGCTCTAAAAGGCTGTTTAGCTTGCCGCCTATATTTACACGCTCCACAACATAATACTCACCTAACGATGTGCGGATATCGTCAGTCTCCATTTCGCCCAACTCACCATGGCCTTTAATAAAGCCGATTTTTGGCTTGTCTTTAATATCAAACTTGCGGAAGGTATTAGAAAACTGGTACTCTAAACTGTTGATAGAGTTATAGCACATAGCCTCTTTGCTAAGGCCGTTTTGTACCTGTAACAGCTCAACCGGAATATCTATGCCTTTATAGGTAATTAAAGCAGATGGAAACAAATAATACTCTTTCCTGAGATCGTCCTGGGTGTATTTCAAACCCTTTTTAGCCAGTTGGGTATATATCTTTTCGCGCTCTTTCTTAATCGGGTTTTCCGATGGGTCTATAAACTCATACTCTATATTATCATTAAAGGCACGCATTTCGTCCAGCAGGTCGCGGGTAGCATTTTTCAGCTTGATGAAATAAGCGGGCAGGTCGCCATCTAAATATACTTTAATGGTAACGGCATCGTCAATATTATTCAGTAAATCAATAGTAGGCGGGGTAAGGGTGTAGCGGCCTTCAGCAGTTAAGTCAAGCCTGCGGAATGTTAACCCGCTAACAAAGTTAACCAGCACTATTATTATTATGCCTGCAAATAAGGCCGTTAAATCACGTTTTTTAAACTTGCTCTTCATAACTTAATTACCATTTACGGCTTTTAATGCGGGTAGCGGTTAGTAAAAAGAAGAACGCATCTAAGCTTAAGAAGTAAACCAAATCGCGCGAGTCGACCACGCCACGGCTTACCGAAATGTAATGTTCATTAATACCCAGGTTGCGGATAAAATTCTCGGCATAGCCCCAGTTGGTTAGCGATGCTAACGAATCAAAACCTGTATATACTATAAAGCATAAAAAGGCCGCCAGTATAAACGATACAATCTGATTCTCTGTTACGGCAGATGCAAACAAACCAATGGCAGTAAAAGCCGAGCCTAAAAACAACAACCCGATAAAAGAGCCCCAGGTTGCGCCGGTATCTATATTACCCTTAGGGTTACCATATTGGTAAACAGTATAGAAGTAGATAAGCGTAGGTAGTAGCGATATGATAACCAAAGCAAAAGCGCCAAGGTATTTGGCCCATATAATCTGGTAGTCTGTTAGCGGGCGGGTGAACAACAACTCTATAGTGCCGGTACGTTTTTCTTCGGCAAAAGAACGCATGGTAATGGCGGGTATTAAAAAGGTAAACACCCAGGGTGCTATTACAAACAATGGCTCTATGGTAGAGTAGCCACCTGCCAAAACGTTAGACTCACCCGGGAACACCCATAGGAAAAGCCCCGTAAGTAACAGGAAGATAGAGATAACTATGTAGCCCGTTAGCGAACTTAAAAACGAGCGGATTTCTTTACTGATTAACGCAGTCATATAGATACAAATGTACGTTAAAGCAATTTATTGTAGCCTTACATTTTAGGTTGATTATCGGTAAAAGTTAACAAGCAGTTGTCAGTTCCTAGTTCCCGGTTGCCAGTAATTAAAAAATGGGCGTTTGTAATAAATTCATACTAATGGTATACCAATGGTAGAGTAGAATATATTTGCTGCCTATGTTGAAGAGAGCTTTACTTCTTATACTATTATTTACCTACGTTGTGGCTGATGCACAGTTGGTTGATGCACCCAAGGTGTACACCATAAACTCACGCAAAACAGCCCTGCCTGTTACTATTGATGGCAACATGGACGAGGATATATGGAAAGCCATAGAGCCTGTTAAAGATTTCTACATGGTGTTTCCGTTCGATTCATCGTACGCTAAAACAAAGACTGAAGTTTACACCTGCTTTGACCAGAACAACCTGTATTTTGCCGCCGTTTGTTACGACGAGTTCCCTGATAAGCCTTATGTAGTTACATCGCTAAAGCGCGACTATAGTGGTGTTACCGATTTTTTCGGTGTATATATTGATCCCTTTGGCGATGGAACCAATGGCTTTGAATTTGGTGTGAATCCGCTGGGTGTGCAGCGTGAGGGGCTAATCTCGTTTGGCTCCGACTGGTCGTTCGATTGGGATAATAAATGGTACAGCGAGGTTAAACGCTATGCCGACCGTTGGGTGGTAGAGATAGCCATTCCTTTTAAAACACTTCGTTTTAAGCAAGGCACTCAAAACTGGAAGGTAAACTTTGGCAGGGTAGATTTAAAGCGGAATGAGAAGTCGACCTGGAAGCCCGTACCCCGCAATTTTGCCATGCGGTCTTTAGCTTTTACCGGCGATTTGATTTTTAGTGAGCCTTTAGATGTTTCGGGTAACAAGCTGGCAATCATACCCTATGCAACGGGTGGGGTTAGTAAAGACAATGTTGAGAATACGCCTGTAAAATGGACAGGCAACGCGGGGGTAGATGCCAAAGTGGCCATTACCAGTTCCCTAAATTTAGACCTTACCGTAAACCCCGATTTTAGCCAGGTAGAAGTAGACCAACAGGTTAGTAACCTAAGCAGGTTTGAGTTGTTTTTTCCCGAGCGAAGGCAGTTTTTCTTAGAGAATTCTGATCTGTTTTCGCGTTTTGGGTTTATACAGATACGCCCATTCTTCTCGCGCCGTATAGGGGTTGGCCGCGACCCTTATACAGGCCAGTTTAAGCAAAATACCATTTATGGTGGCGCACGCCTTAGTGGCCGTATTAATAAAAACTGGCGCATAGGGGTTATGAATATGCTTACCGCAGCCGATAAAAGCATAGACCTGTTAGCTACAAACTATACAGTAGCGGCAGTACAAAGGCAGGTGTTTAGCCGCTCTAACATTGCCGCCATATTTGTAAACCAGCAGGTGGTTGATAATGGTAATGGCAAGCTGCGTTGGGACCCAACCCGCTTTAACCGGGTGGCGGGGTTAGATTATAACCTGGCATCTAAAGACGGTAAATGGGAGGGTAAGTTTTTCTATCATCATAACTTTCAACCCAACCAACCCCGCGGAACATATGCGCATGCATCGTATCTGGGGTATTATACACCCACCTTTAACTTTATGTGGAACCATGAGTATGTGGGTGAGAATTATGTTGCTGCTGTTGGCTATGTTCCACGCAGGGCCTATTGGCGGATAGAACCCGGTATTGGGGGCAACATCTACCCTAAAAACGGAAAAGTGGTTAATAACTACGGCTACTATTTCTATACATCGTTGCACAAAGACAAAGAGTTTGGCCGCACGCTAGACTTGTTCAACAGGGCTTCGTTCGATGTGTTCTTCCAAAACACTTCGCGTATTTCTATAGTTATGGACCGCAGTTACCTATATCTTTTCTCAGCCTTTGACCCAACCAATACCGGGGGCGAAGAACTGCCCGAAGGGTCTGCTTATACCTATTATAATGGCGGTGCCGAGTACTATTCAGACACCCGCAAAAAGTTTACCTACTGGGCAGGTTTTACCTACGGGCAATACTTTAACGGTACACTGTTTTCTGTTGGAGGTAACATGGGTTATCGCTTTCAGCCCTACGGTACAGTTAGTATAAGTACTGATTATTACCATATTGCCCTGCCCAAACCGTATGCTACTGCCGATATTTTGCTGGTGGGCCCACGATTCGACCTTTCTTTTAGTAAGACCATGTTCTTAACGGCTTTCTTCCAATACAACAACCAGATTAAGAACCTGAACTCCAATATCCGCTTTCAATGGCGCTTTAGGCCTGTGTCCGACTTGTTTATTGTCTACGGAGACAACTACTACTCAGACAATCTGCACGTAAAAAACCGCGCCTTGGTTGTTAAATTAACCTACTGGTTCAATGTATAGCAGATAAAATCCCCTCTTGAGAGGGGTGCCAATCCGCCTTAGGTGGAGGGGCGGGGTGTGTTAATTAGTGTCCGGATTTTTATACTTGATATTCTCAAAATTGAAGCCCAGCATGCTTAGCTGGCGGATAAACGCGTAGCCAGTTATTAAGAAAGCGGCTATAATTGCCGTGATAAACCAGGTGGTGCTGTTTGCGTAAGGGTGGACAAAATAAGTAGCTATCCCTTTAATAAGCGGGATAGGTTCCTGCAGAATGTCCCAAGAGTTCCAACGGTCGAAACGGCCTAAATAAATACCAAAAGCCCCTAACGATAGAGCCGATAGTGAGAACATCCATGCTTTTACCTTGCCGTAAAACAGCTCTATTTTGTTGTGGATAAACAGCAGCGACAGGTAGCCCAGCATTACCCCGTTCCATGCAAAGGTGAAGATAAGGACAAGGTCATACCAGAAAGGAATACCGCGGCGAGGGTACAGGTGCAGCAAATCGGTTAGTATATACGGAGCATTGGGAAAGAATAGCATCCACATACCCAACACGGTAGCCATTGCAAGCTTGTTGCTGTCTTTGTTAAACGCGCAGAACAATGCCGCAAAGCCCATGGGTATAGCAGCTAAAAACAGGTTCCACAGCAGGAAGCCGAAGATCAATGAATCGGTAACATAAAACCGGAAAAAGGCCATGCAAATGCTTAGCATACTTGATAATGAAACAAAGAAAAGGAGCAGCCTGTGGCGATGGGCAAATTGTATAATGCGGTTTATCATGCCATGATAAACGCAAGGAATTAAGCTTTAGTATGATTACCTCTAAGAAATATTAAAATCCCTCCACCTTGGGGGAGGGATTTAGGGAGGGGTGATTACCTTCTCATAAAACTTAAACCCTCCTTGCTGGCCTACTAATTTCACCAACGGGTGCTTATCTAAATCGCTAACAGGGCCTTTAGCTATAAAGTAGACAGGCTTATCCATTTGGTTATTCAGCAGGTAGTTAGCATCGTCGGTTTGCTTGTTAGCCTCGTTTGGGTATTTAAAGTAGAAGTAAGGGGCGTAGCTTTTAAAC
>JBIPNX010000132.1:0-6097 GCA_044378145.1 Flavobacteriales bacterium
GCATCTTTTGCAGAGTCGGGCATTACGGCAGCCATGGCTTTATCCATAATCTTGTCCATGCCGTGTATCTCTTTTACTTTGCCTTTAGGTGTTACCACCATGTCAAACGAAAAGCCTTTCAAAAAATCATCGGGCAATGGGCTTTTGGTAGGCGTTTTACGGTCGGTTTCTACTTTATCGTAGGTAATTTTTACAAGGTAGTTGCCATCTGCATTAATGTCGGTAATCTCGTATATGTAGCCAGTAACCGTTTTGGTGCTGTTGGTAATAGACTGGCCCATAAAAGTCTGGTCGGTGGTTTGCTCTGTAGTACTGGTATAGTAATACTTTTTACCCTTTTCGTAATTCAGTTTAAGGGCTAACTTGTCCGACGTTTTGCATGCTGCCAATACCAATATTAACAACAGCGGTGCGAGTAATTTTTTAAGTTTCATAACTTTTGTGTTTTCCTTTGCAAAGGAAACTATATTTTTAACCAATTGCATACTACCGACACCCATAATAGGAATAAATTATTAACCGCCATGGCGCTGCTGTTTATTACGGCATTTGCAGCCTATTGGCAGGTTATAACCTTTGGCAATTGTCTAAAGTGGGATATGGTAGACCAGTACTTTCCCTGGCGGTACCATGTTATAAGCTGCCTGCGTGCCGGCGAACTGCCCCTTTGGAACCCCTATAACTTTGCGGGCTACCCCATCCACGCCGACCCGCAAAGCGGTGCCTGGTACATGCCCTTGTGGGTTTTCTCCTTGTTTGGAAACTATACCAGTCATGCCAATGCCGTTGAGGTGTTTATCCATATTTGGCTGGCAGGTGTTGGTATGTATTTGCTTACACGCAGGTTATACGGCAACCATAACATAGCGTTGATAGCCGGTGCATCGTACATTGGGTGCGGTCTGTTGGTGGGCAATGCACAGCATTTTACCTATATCATTTCGGCCTGCTGGCTGCCGTTTGTACTGCTTTATTTTGTAAAAACAATACAAGACAAAGGCTATAAAAATCCCTTAATACTCGCATTGTTTTTATGGTTGTTTTTTACGGGTGGATATCCTGCATTCTTTATTATCACAGCCTATATACTGGTTGCTGCTATTATTTTCTACTGGATAAAAAATAGCACTCAAACTAAATCCTTAGTGCTTAAAACATCACTTGCCGGATTTGTATTTTTATTGCTCTCATCGCCCTCTATAATTTCGTTTGCGTTGTATTGGAACGATACTACCCGAAGCAATGGACTTTCCCTTGCTGATGCCTTGTTTGGACCTTTTAGGGTAAACGATGTTCAATCGTTTTTTAACCCGATGTTATCGGTAATAAAGAAGGAAAATACGGGCACAGATTTATCTATGATGAATGGGTATTTTGGGTTGATACCCTTGGTGTTTGTGTTGCTGATAATCCCCTTTTACAAGCAACTTACTAAGCGCGATTGGTTTATAATTGCCGTAACTTTTATATGCCTGCTGGCTGCCTTTGGCGATACTTTTTTCATTCCCGTTAGGCAGTTGTTGTTCCATTTACCGGGCTTAGGTATTTTCCGTTTCCCTTCTATATTCAGGCTGTTTGCTATCATAGGCTTTGTGTTGATGGGGGCAGGTATGTTAAATAAATGGTCAACGGTCAATGGTCAATTGTCAGGTAAAAAATGGATGATTGGTTCTGTTGGAATTATTACGCTGGTTATAGTTGCCCTTAGCCTGAAAAACATAGAGTGGGTGAGTGTAGCGTCTGACTTTAGAGCCTTCCGTTTTATCTGGGCCGATTTGCCCGGTTCATCGGCAGCAGCAGTGTTGGGCGGAGGTTTACAATTGGTGTTCCTATCCTTGGTTTTCTTCTTCCGGAATAACCTGAAAGCCTTGAGTTTTATAGCCATTGCCAACTGCATTGTGTTTACGCAATTGAATATTCATACCACAGTAATCAATAAAGAAAGCCCGCAGGTTATAGAAAATTTTCTGGCTAAGATGCCACATGAGCTTACCATTGATAATACACGTGCAATGGACAATGCACAGTTTATGGCACCATCGCCCTTATGGCGCAATCTGGGGATATTCTATAAGCAACCTTCGTACGATGGTAACAATCCGTTCCGCCTGAAGAACTTTGCCGATATGGAGCAGAGCGATGAAATTGTGGTTACCGGCCCGCTACCCATGGCCAGCCTGGTTGATAATACACAGTTGATAGTAGAGATGAAAGGCTATGATGAGTTTACTGTACACCAAAAAGACCGTACTGTATTGTTCCAACAAAACACTAAAAAATACTGGACCATTACTGATTATTGGGACTCTATTGAACTGCCTGCAACGATTAATTATCGCGCCAATACGTTTGCCGAAGTAAAATCAGAAAACGGTGCTATACGGTATGAGTATAATCCACCCTATGTTAGGCTTGCTTTTTGGGTGAGTGTCTTAACTCTACTAATAAGTATGCTGTTTGTAGGATTAGCTAAAAATCCGATAACTGATAACTCCTAAACGATAACTACTTTCTCCTTTTTCTTTCCTTGATCAAAAGTGAAAGCTCCCTTGGGGTTTGCCCGGCAACAGAGGTGTTCTCTTCGGCACGGCGAAGCAGGTAGGGCAGCACATCGCGCACGGGGCCGTAAGGGACATACTTGGCTACGTTATATCCCGCATGTGCAAGGTTAAAGCTGATATGGTCGCTCATGCCTAATAGCTGAGAGAAATAAATATGCTTGTGGTTATAAGGCAAGCCTGCCTTTTGCATTAACTCAGCCAGGTACATGCAGCTGTTCTCGTTATGCGAGCCAGCACAAATAGCCAGCGTTTCTATATGCTCAACACAGTATTTCAATGCTCCGTTATAGGCATCATCAGTAGCTTGTTTGTTTACCTGCACCGGAGATTGGTAACCTTGCTTTTCGGCACGCTTGCGTTCCTTTTCCATGTATGCGCCACGCACCAGTTTATAGCCCGGTATGTAACCCTTTTCAACAGCCTTTTTATGCGAATCTACCATGTGGGCATAACGCTCGGTAAGGTATAGTTGAATGGTATTGTAAACAATGGGTTTTACCTTGTTGTACAGCTCCATTTGAGAATAACAAAGTTGGTCTACAGCTTCCTGTATCCAGCTTTCTTCGGCATCAAGAAAAATGGGGGTATCAGCTTCGGCGGCAGCTTTGCAAAGGGTGGCTACACGTTGTTGCACGGCATCCCACTCACCTTGCTCGGCTTTAGTTAGCTTTTCTTTTGCACTTACTTTTTCCAATATAGAAAAAGGTGCCAAGCCCGTAACTTTAAATACGGCAAAGGCTATACGTTTATCGGTTTTAGATTGCTCAATGCTCTCCAGCACTTCATCAACTACACGCTCAAAATCGGCGGTGGTGCCTTTACCTTCAACAGAGTAATCAAGTATGGTGCCCACGCCATAGTCGGCAAGGTATTGCATGGTGCTGTTACAATCTTTAATTGTTTCGCCACCGCAAAACTGCTTATATAGTGTTTGCCTAACAATGGGGCCAATAGGCAGGTGTAAATCAACCGCCAGGTTGGCAAAAGGCTTACTAAATTTTACAAGGGTATTGCTGCCTATGAGCTTAAAGAGCCAATAGGCCCGTTTAAGGTCGTAATCGCTTTTTCCGGCAAAGGCAACTTCTGTATTGTCAAACGAAAGATGGTTCACATCTCCCTTAACAGTTTGGGGCATATATTAGTTCAAAATGACGAGCTTCTCGTACTTGTCGGCTTTTTTGCCTTCCTCGTCGGTTATTTTCAGGCGGTAAATATACACACCTCTGCCGATTTTATCGCCAAAGTCGTCTAAACCATCCCAGCTTATGCAATCAGCACGGAAACCGCTGCTGCTTAATGTGGTGTTTATAGTTTTAACAATTTTGCCCGATACGGTAAACACCTGCACCTGCACATCTAATGCTTCGTTAGGCCTGTTATGTTCAAACATAAAGCAGGTTTGCGTAGTAAAGGGGTTAGGGTAATTTAGCACATGCTCTAGGGCAAGGCCTGCATTGCGGGCCACTACAAAGTCTATGGTAGTCTCATTAGAGTTGTTGCAAACGTCCCATGCTTTAAAGCGAAGGGTGTGCGGTCCGTCTTTAAGGTCGGTAAAGGGGAAACGTACCGTACCGCGAGAGTATGAGTTTAAATCAGCCTCATAATAATCGTTAAGCAAATAAGGCTCATTGGTATTATTATCAAGAATAGCAACAAGGTCGTGGCCAATGCCCGTGCCTACGGTGTTAATACCATTTGTATCGGCCAAAAATGCTAACAAGGTTGGGTTTTGGTCGGTAGTGCCGCCGTTTACAAACTTGGTATCGTTCATATACAAGCCAATGTTAGGGCCTATGTTATCGCAGAAATTTGCAGTGTCAGAACCGCCAATAACCAGTTCTTTGTAACCGTGGGCATCTTCATCGCGCACGCCGTTTTCTGAATAGTAGCTTATTTTACCATAACCATATTGGTACGATATGTCTTTAGGCACAGGGAAGGTAAACGTAAACTGCCCGTTAACTACACTGGCTTTGCCTTTATATATAATGTTGCGTTGGGTTTTAAAAGTCATTACAGGGCTATCATCGTCCTGGCCAAGGGTTTGTACTGTAGTTGGCTTATCATATATAGTGGGGTATATAGTGCCATTGTAGCCGGTAAGAACGCCCGGCGCAGTGCGGCTTTTTATATAGCCTTTTACTGTTACCAGTTGCAATGCTTTAATAGTGTCTATTGATGTTTGGGTAACCGGGTTGCCATTAATCTCTGTAGTTACCACATCGTGTATAGGGTAGTTAATACGCAGGGCAGGGTCGCCAAGCAGGCAAAAGTTACGTGCATTACCATCGTTTGCCTGGGCAACTTTGGTTGCTTTGTACAAATCGCCCATGGTAGGCCTTTCGCCTACTTTAATTTTATTAATAAGGTTTTGGTAAAACACCTTATTAAGTGTAAAATTTGGTTGCGAATAAACCACACGGGTAGTTGTAAATAAGCATATACCGCCATTATCGTTTATTAATACAAGCTCTCCGGCCGATGTACGTGTTGGGTCGTCCCATTTGCTAAACTCGCAGGTAGCGGTAACAAATGCAGGCAGGGCGTGGGTGTTTGTCCAGCTGTCAATGTCAGATATTTCAAGCACCTTTTCTGCTGCCCAACCGGCTTCGCCACCGTGGCCGGTATAGTTAATAATAAGGCCGCCACGGTTTACACGGCTGTTAAGTATAGTTTTAACTTCGGGGTAGCGTTGGCCACCTGCGGTGCTCTCTTGCACGTAGGCATCAGAATATACCTTCTCTATGTTAAATGCCTTGTAGCTAGTATCTATCAAAATGGTTAAATCATCGGCCTGGCGCTGGTGGGCGTTATAGTCCTGGTCGTCGCCAAAAAAGGTAATCATATTGCGCCAGTCGCGTTGGCCTGCAACATTAATATAATCGTTAATTTTTTTAACCACCACTTGTGCCTGTGTAGCGTTAGAGCAGGGTATACGGCCTATACCAATATCTATAGGCTCAGGCGGAAAATTAAAGTATTGCCCCTCGTTATCATCTAACAAGCCCATGTAATCATCGGCAGTGTAAGAGCCTGTAATGCTAAGCGACTCTGTGCTTTCGTAAGTAGGTATAAAGTTTTGATTATTGGCTACACGGAATTTATTGTCGTACGAACCATCGCCAAACAACATTAAATATTTGGGTTGGTCTGCCGGGTTGCCTGCATTGTTTACATAGAACATACGCATAAGCGACCGTATGGCAACAATATCTCGGGCTCCGCTCGAAAATTCGTTGTAAATAGTTTGCGGGGTAACTACCATAACACGCAGGTTATCATTGTTACGGTGCAAGTCGGCCACCTGGTTAGCATAGCTTACAAACTCCGGTGCCGATACAATAACCATATCAACCGGTGCGCTGCCGTGCAGGTTTTGGTTGGCTACGCTGCCAATAGCAATTGGTGTGGCATAAGCGGAGCCGTTAAAAGCAACAAACTCGCGTAAGCCGTCGCTGGGTTGGGCAAACTCTGCGGTAGACCCATTCAGGGTTGTTTGTTGCAGGGTAACGTTTTGGTGGTCGGTAACATCCCAA
>JBIPNX010000133.1:0-6059 GCA_044378145.1 Flavobacteriales bacterium
CGCATGCAATACAAAAGTGGTTTCTTATCGTTTCAGGAGAAGATAAACCGAAAAGATAAAAGCGGAATGCGCCAGGGCGAGTGGCGAACGATTTACCCCGATGGAAAAATACATACGGAGGTAACGTATAAAGACGATAAGAAGAATGGCTACTACCGCGAGTACTACACTAATGGCAGCGCAAAGCTGATAATACGCTATGTTGATGATGTAGTGGTTACCAATAATACCGAGAGCACTGCTAAGTTTGATAACAAAGTAACCTACGACAAGCCCACCAAAACATGGAACAAAGGCACTTACTTAGATGGCAGGCCCATTGGTTTGCATGTGGAATATACCGATACGTCTAAAAAGTACTCATCAAAACTATATGATAATGGTGTTTTAGCCGGTGAGGGATTGACGGATAGTTTAGGGTTGTTTCAAGGCTTTTGGAAAGAGTTTTACCCAACAGGCGAATTGCGTGGCGAGGGTAACTATACAGATAGCAAACGCACAGGTGTTTGGAAATACTACTACATAACTGGCAAACCGGAACAAACGGGCAACTACAAAAACGGCAAGCCTACAGGTGCATGGAAATGGCTTTACGAAAGCGGTAATGTACTGCGCGAAGAAAACTACATCGGAGGCTTAGAAGATGGCTATTCTACTGAATACTCTGATACAGGCTCTGTAATTGCCAAAGGCGATTATGTTATGGGCCTTAAGCAGGGCATTTGGCTTGAGTTTAGCGGCGATGTGAAGATGGAGGGCGAGTATAGCGACGGCGAACAAAACGGCGTTTGGAAACACTACTACCCAACAGGTGAATTGGCTTTTGAAGGCAAATACAACAACGGACAACCGGAAGGTAAACATACCTGGTATTTTAAAAACGGAAGGGTTAAGGAAGAAGGAGAATATGTGTCGGGCAAGCGCAACGGCTTGTGGCGCAAGTTTAATACCGATGGTACTGTGTACATGTACACCGAATATGAATACGGCATTGAAGTAAAATTTGACGGGGTAAAAGTAAAACCGGAAACCCTGCCCGGAGAAATTGGAGATTAATGATGGAGGATAAAAAGTGTTTGATTATTTCAAATGGCAAGGCTTGTTCTATGCAGCTTACTAAACGGTTACTGCGAGATAAGCCTTTTGTTATAGCTCTGGATGGGTCGCTGTTGAGGGTGTTGGAAAAGTTAATACCTATTAATGTTTTACTGGGCGATTTTGACCGTTTTGATGTAAACGAAGCACGCGAGTTATTGGGCGATGCAGAGATTGTAATTACCCCCGACCAGGAAAAGACCGACCTTGATAAGGGCATTGAATACGCTATTGAACAAGGCTACAAGCATATAGATATTATATGGGCTACAGGCTGGCGTGCCGACCATACCATTACCAACATAACCAACCTGGCACGCTATGCAAACCAGGCCCGGTTAACCATGCACGACGATTACTCTGTAATATACCCAATACCTAAAGGTTTCCGTAAATTTTATACTGCCGGTTCTATTATTTCGCTAATACCGGTGGGAACGGTAAAGGGCATTATTACCGGTAATTTAAAATACTCGTTAAACCATGAAGATTTAGTGCTGGGCTACCGTGCCGGCAGCAGTAATGAGGCTGCCCACGATGGCTTTGTAGAAATTACCTACACCAGCGGCCAAATGCTTATTATGGAATGCAAGGATAAAGAGTAAAAGTTGGAAATCCCCCGCCTGAGGGGGTGGATTTCGCCTATGGCGAAAGACGGGGGAGTTTTCTCATTTCTAGCCACTATAATAGTTGATAACTCGCTAAACCTATTATACGGCTAATCCGTTAACTTTACACTTCCTACAATTGGCTATATGAAATTGAAACATATTATTGCGTTTTTGTTTGTGCTTGGTTTTGTGTCGCTTAAGGCCCAGGCCCCAAGGGTTTTTACCGAAGACCCTGTAAAGTTTGTGGACGAGCTGTACGACCTTTTTGCCGAAGCCGATAAAAAAGACGCTAAAGAGTGGCGAGAGAAGTTTGAACCTGTGTGGAGTGGCAGCTACTACACCCCCGAAGAACGAAAGTGGATTTATGGCCTGGCTAATACCATGTCTAAGAAGCGTTTGCTGGTACCGCCATTTAAAAGTTTTGCCAATGTGGTTTATGGTTTTGCCAATAAAAACCAGCCGCACGAGAGTTTAAAAGGTTGGCAAAATTCCATTGATAAATTGCTGGCAAACAAGCGGGTTTCTACCGCACAATTTACCGACTTTTTAGAGATGACTGATAACCTGCTCACGTCTAATACAATGTATGCATCGCCGGGGGCAACGTGGTTATCCAGCAACGGTAATTTTAGCTTTCAGTACGATAGTGTGCCTAAGGTAATATTCAGCTCGTGCGATTTGATATGCAGGGCCAAAGGCGATAGCGCCGTTATTTACAGCACGTCGGGCACCTATTTTCCACTTAAATTTAACTGGGTAGGAAAAAACGGCAAGGTAACATGGGAACGTGCCGGCGCTAAAAAAGACGACGCGTATGCCGATTTGAAAACCTATTCACTTAGCGTAAAAAACCCAAAGTACACGGCAGACTCTGTAACCATGCACTACAAAAAGTATTTTGATGTGCCACTGCAAGGTTCGTTAGAAGAGCGCGTAATTGCCGATGTGGATACCAACCGTGCATCGTACCCCAAATTCAAATCGTATAAAAGCGAGTTTGTAATTAAAAATATTGCCCCCGATGTTGACTATGTTGGCGGTATAACCATTTCGGGTGCTAAGCTTATAGGTTCAGGCGTTGGCGACCAAATGGCCAAGTTTATCTTTAACCGCGAGAAAAAGAAATTCCTGGTTGTGCAGTCTAAGAGCATGTCAATTCGCGACGACCGTTTTGATGCTAAGGTGGCCTCGGTTACTTTTTATTTAGATGAAGATTCTATCTACCACCCCGGACTAAACTTTAAGTACTTTATAAAAGATAAGCTGCTATCGTTATTGCGAGAGAAAGATGGTACAGGCTTTAGCCCATACTTCAATACATTCCATAAAATTGATATGTATTTTGAGGCATTGTATTGGAAAACCGACCAACCAATTATAGAGCTCCGCCCCATTAAAGGTACTAACCAGGGCGATGCTAATTTTGAGTCGACAAATTTTTACGAAGACCGCCGTTTTACCGAGATTCAGGGCATAGACCCTCAAAATCCGCTTATTATTATCCGCAACTTTATGCAGCAGCGCAATGCTGGCAGGCGCGACTTTAAAGCAGGCGACTTAGCGGGCTTTTGGAAAATGGATATTACACAGGTGCGCCACATGTTAATGCGTCTGGCTAACATGGGCTTTTTGCTATACGATATTGAAGGTGAAAAGGGGGTTATAAAAGATAAGACGCTGGACTATATCAATTGTAAAGCAGGTAAAACTGATTATGACGTAATACAGTTTTTATCGTCGGCTGATTTGAGAGACACTGCCCGGAGCAAAGGACGTAACGCTACCATCAACCTGCTTAACTACGACCTGAAAATTTACGGTGTACAAAAAATCTTCCTGTCCGATTCACAACGAGTGGTAATCTTTCCGCAAAACAAAGAGGTATTGGTTAAGAAAAACCGCGACTTTAATTTTTCAGGTCTTATTATGGCAGGTAACTTTGAGCTGTACGGTAAAGAGTTTGCCTTTTTGTATGATAAGTTTAAGATTGACCTGAAGAATGTTGACTCTACTAAAATCCGTATTCCGCAAGGCGATAAAGACGAGTATGGAAACGTCAAGACAGTCCGGCTAAAATCGCAGTTTGAAAACATTACAGGAGACTTATTAATTGACCAACCCTATAATAAATCGGGCTTAAAACCTTTTTCGCAATACCCCATATTTAACAGTGCTAAAAACTCGTTTGTATACTACGATAGAAAGTACATAGAGCAAGGGGTTTACAAGCGCGATAATTTTTACTTTAAGCTCGATCCGTTTACAATCGACTCGCTGGATAACTTTGACCCAAGCGCACTCGCGCTCGATGGTACATTCTCCTCTGCAGGTATATTGGAAGATATGCGGGAGAAGATACGGGTGCAGCCCGACCTTTCGCTGGGCTTTCAACAAATTACTGCGCCTGCCGGTTTGCCTATCTATAAAAAAAAAGCAACCTTTAGCGATACGCTAATGCTTAGTAACAGCGGCTTACGTGGGGCAGGAAAATTAACCTACCTGGCATCAACGGCAGAGTCGAGCAACTTTATATTCTACCCCGACTCTATGAATGCCCAGGCCCGTAAGTTTGACATGCTTAAGGCGGTGAAAGACGGTGCTGAGTTTCCTGATATTAAAGCACAGGATGTTAAGATTCACTGGGATACTAAAAAGGAAAATTCATTTTTTGTATCCAACACTACCAAGCCTTTGTTGATGTATAAAGAGGAGTCTAAACTCAAGGGTACTATACAGGTGGGTAAGGCAGGTGTGCGTGGCAAAGGCCTGATGGACCTTGCATCGGCAGAGTTGGAATCGAAAGACTTTAAGTTTAAGAAGGATGATTTTAAATCCGACTCGCTCGACTTTAGGCTGACCAGTATGAAAGACGGGGCCACCAATAAAGAAGATAAAGAGGTTGCCTTCTCAACATCTAACGTAAAGGCCGACGTGAGTATGAACAGTCGTGAGGGCAAATTCAAATCAAACTCAAAAGACTCTTACGTAGACTTCCCTATTAACAAATACGTTTGTTATATGGACGAAATGCGTTGGAACATGGATAAAGACGAGGTGGATTTAAATAGCACCATTAAAGATGTTGACCTGTTGGGTGCCAAGTTTGTTTCAACAGATCCGGCCCAGGACTCGCTTACTTTTATTGCAGCACAAGCCAGGTTCAACCTGAAAGAGAAAACCATTTACTGTAGTAAGGTACCGTATATTGATGTTGCCGATGCACGTATTTTCCCCGGTGATGGTAACGTACGTATTGAGAAAAGCGGCCGTATGGAAGATTTGAAAAATGCTAAAATTGATGCTAACCGCGATTCTAAATACTACAACATATACAATGCCTCTGCATCTATCTTCAGCCGCAAAGGCTATTCAGGCAGCGGTATGTACGATTATATTGATGAGCTGGGTAAAAAGCAGCCTATTAATATCAGCAGCTTAGGGGTAGACCCTGTTGGCAATACCAAAGGCTATGGCGAGATTGACGAAGATGCCAAGTTTACCATTAACCCTGCGTTTGACTATAAAGGTGCTGTAAACTTTACGGCTAACATACCTAACATGACATTTACCGGTGGTGCCCGCATGAGGCATGCCTGCGATAAACTAGGTAAATACTGGCTTAAGTTTACTGCCGTTATTGATCCCAAAGAAGTTTATATTCCGGTTGATACCATGCCAATGTCTATGGAGGGAGATAAGCTATCTGCAGGTTTAATTTTGGTAAAAGATTCAACCCATATATACCCTGCGGTTATTTCTAAAAAATCTCGTGCTGCCGATGTGGACATTATCTCAGCCATGGGATATCTGACATACGATAACACATCTGGCGAGTATCAGATTGGCTCTAAAGAAAAGCTGGCTAACAACAATATTCCGGGCCAATACATCACACTTAATAATAAAACCTGCGATGTGTTTGGTGAGGGTGTAATGAATTTGGGTACCGATTATGGACGTGTTACAACTACTGTTGTGGGTAGTGTTGACAACAGCATGGCTACAGAAAAAACTACGTTTGATGTGATTATGACAATGGACTTTTTCCTTCCGCCTGATTGTTGGAAACAGATGACCAACCTCTTGGTTACTTACGGCTCTATTCCACCTGCAAGCCAAAATACAGAGAAGTTTAAAAAGTCTATTCCGTATATTGTTAAGGACAAGAAAGATGCAGACCGTGCAATTAGCGAAGCGGGTAGTGGGGGTGCAATGAAGAAAATTCCGGACGAGTTTAAAAAGACCATTGTATTTAGCGATTTAACTTTTGAATGGAACTCAACATCGCGTTCTTACATTTCTAAAGGCGATTTAGGCATTGCCTATATAGGTGGTGAATCTGTCAATAAGAAG
>JBIPNX010000134.1:0-6046 GCA_044378145.1 Flavobacteriales bacterium
CTGTTATGAGTATTAACGCTACCAAAGGCTTTGAACTGGGAAGCGGCTTTGCAGGGGCTTCTATGCGCGGCTCGCAACATAATGATGCCTTTGTAGCCAATAGCGAACATATTACAGCTACCAATCGCTCAGGAGGTATTCAGGGTGGTATATCCAATGGCGAGGATATTTACTTCAGCGTAGCGTTTAAGCCGGTGGCTACCATTATGCAAAAGCAGGATACTATAGATAACCAGGGCAATGCTGCAGAAATTACTGCCCAGGGCCGCCACGACCCTTGCGTAGTACCCCGCGCCGTACCTATTGTAGAGGCTATGGCTGCCTTAACGTTGGTAGACCATTTGTTGCGATATAAAGCAATTCAGAAATAAAAAGCCCCTGCTAATGCAAGGGCTTTTTATTTAAAGTTAATGAGGGCTTACTTCTTATCCCCATTCATGTCCAGTTCTATAATCTCGTAGCCCAGTTTTTTCAGCGGTTCGTATATTTTTGCTTTATCGCCTACCACTACAATATACATGTTGTTATAAGGGATATATTTTTTAGTCAGGGCATCAATATCGGCTTTGGTTATCTTGTTTAGGATATCGGTTTGTTTGTCTACAAAATCAGTATCCAGGTTATACTCCAGCATATCGGCTAAGAACATGGCTTTATCGCCGGGTGTTTCATATTTAAGTGCACTGGCCTGCCCTAACGAGTTTTTGGTAAATGCAAGTTCGGTTGGGGTAATGCCGCTATCGGCATATAGCTTTAAGTCTTTCATAAACTCAACAACAGAGCTGTCTGTAGCAGGCGTTTTAATACCTGCCGATACGGTGAAAGGTCCGTTGTATTGTGTACCGCCAAGCCATGCTCGGGTTCCGTAGGTCCAGCCTTTAACCTCGCGCTGTTTTAAATTAATGCGGCTGGCAAAGCTGCCACCAAATGGGTGGAGCATTATAGTGGCTTTGTAAAACTCACCTACAGGGTCTTTTTGTATACCCATATAGCCAATACGTATTTCCGATTGTGGCGCACCGGCTTTATTTACCAGATAAATGCGGGTCTTGTCAGGGTGTGTGGCTATTTCATTTGAGGGCATACCCACCAGGCCTTTTTGTGGCCAGCTTTTCATAAATGCTGTTTTGGTAAGTATATCATCTTTACTTATATCGCCTACTACTACCATCTGGGCCATATCGGGCGCATAGTATTTAGCATAAAAATTTTTAACGTCGGCAAGGGTTAGTTTATCAACCGTTTTTTTATTGCCGTAAACAGGCATAGAAAATATATGGTCGGCCCCATAAACCAGCTTTGCATACACATTAGTGGCAACAGTAGATGCGTAGTTGTTTGCATTGGCTATTTGCGACAGTAACAACGTTTTTTCTACTTTAAAATCAGCAGCATCAAACTTAGGCTTCAACAGTTTTTCTTCCAGCAATTTAAGCGTAGCATCAATGTTCTTTTTTAATGAGTTTACGGTAATGGTTATATTTTCTTTCCCGCTGCTAATAACAATGGTGCTGCCCAGCTTATCCAGTTCATCGGCCATTTTTTCGGTGCTGTAATTTTGGGTGCTTTGGTTAAGCATATTGGCTGTTAGCCTGGCTAATCCTGATTTATCCAGCGATTCCATAACGTGCCCTGCTTTTATAACTATGTACATAGTTACTGTTGGCAACTCATCAGTTTGGTTACCTAAAATGCGTAGGCCGTTATCATAATCTTCTTTATAAACGGCAGGGACTTTTATTACCGGGTTAGCACCCGCTGTAGGTACAACAGCACGGTCAAAATTATCAGTTGGCTGGGTATATGTAAGAGAGGTGTATTCAATTAAGTCTGCTTTGTAACCAGAAGGTGCAGCCGGTGGAGTAAAGTTATCGGCAGCAGCTTTTAACTTGCCTTCCCCTTTAGGGCAAACGCTTAGTATTACGGCAGGCTTTCCTTTTATATATTTATTATATACCCGCATAATATCTTCCTTGGTAACATTTAAATAAGCATTTAAATGCTGTGTGCTGTAGTTGGGGTTGCCGGTATAGGTTTGATATAATGCCAGTGCTTCGCCTTTGCCATCTATGCCTGTTAATGAGTTAATGGCATCAGCCTCATATTGGGCTTTAAATTTCATCAGGTCAACATCAGTAACGCCGCGTTTTTCAAAGTCGAGCAGGGTATTACGCAGCTTACTTTCTATATCGGCCAGCGACTTGCCCGGCATGGCATATATTGCAATATTAAAGTAGCCATGTATTTCTACGCTGTTGTTATATGCTTCGGTAGAAGAGGCTAAGCCATTTTTTTCAAAAGCCTGGTATAAAATGCTGCTTTTGCTACCGCTTAAAATACCGGCAAGGGCATCTAACGGGGCTGCGTCTTCATGAAAAACATTTACGGTAGGCCATGTTATATTAAGCAACGGCATTTCTACATTATCTTCATACGATATGTAACGATCTTTGTCAATACTAACAGGTGTTTTAGGCAGGTTTTGCACAGCAGGACCTTGCGGTATAGGGCTAAAGTATTTCTCTACCATTTTTATGGCATCTGCCGGGTTAACATCACCTGTAATTGTTAGGGTAGCATTGTTTGGGCTGTACCAACGTAAAAAGAAACGTTTAAGGTCGTTAAGGTCGGCACGGTCTAAATCTGCCATATAACCAATAACCGGCCATGAGTATGGGTGGCCAAAAGGGTACATGGCTTCACCTACTTTTTCATCAACCAAACCATAAGGCCTGTTGTCTACATTTTGACCGCGCTCATTTTTAACGGTGGCGCGCTGTATATCAAATTTAGTTTGGGTAACGGCATCCAATAAAAAGCCCATACGGTCAGACTCTAACCAAAGCATACGCTCCAGTTCGTTATTAGGAACCATCTCGTAATAGTTGGTATAATCGTTCCAGGTAGAGCCATTGTTATAGCCGCCGCAACCTTCGGTCATTTGATCAAAAACACCATCGGGAGCATGGGCCGAGCCTTCAAACATCATATGCTCAAAAAAATGGGCAAAACCACTACGGCCATAAAGCTCGCGGCTGCTGCCTACATGGTAGGTTACGTTAACGTATACAATAGGGTCTGAGTGGTCTTCGCTAATAATAACGGTAAGTCCATTAGGCAGTACATACTTCTCGTACGGAATGAGTGCCGTGCTGCTTTTAGCGACTTTTTCAACCAGTTTAGCGGTTTGCGCATTTGCCGTAAAAACTGACAGTAATAGCAGCAATAGGCCTAAAAATTTACTTTTCATAGATGAATATTAGGGTGGCTAAGGTATTCAAAAATAAAAAGCCCCTCCTGAAATTTCGGAAAGGGCTTCTTTAGTTTTATATCATTGAAATTTTTACAATATCCAGGCTTGGAAAGTAAAGTAGAACTTAGCCTTCATTTTAAAGCTTACCGGTGCGCTTACGTCGCCCATAAAGCGCAGTTGCGCAGTGTAAGGCGAGTTGGTTAGCAAATCGGCAAATTTGGTAATGCCAGCATTGTTTAAACCTACTTTAATAGCAGCAGGCTGCTCGTAAATAGCCATAAGGTTAATGTTTTGCACATCGCTTATAGTAACCTCGTCGGCGGGGTTGCCACCAACGCTGCCAATTTTAATAGCACCGTTGTTAATTTGTATGCTGTTATCGTTAGGTATAACATACTCGCGGGTGTAGCATTTAACACTATCAAGCACTATAGAAATTACATCTTCTTTATGCTTGGCAAAATCTACATCTTGTGCGCTTACGTCCAGTATCTGGGTTTGGTCGTACGATGTTACCGTAGATGCATCAACCGGAAAATCAAGCTCAACCACCAGGTTGAATGTTTTCTTTATGGTTTCTTTTTTGCCACAGCCGTAGTTTAGCACCAACGCCCCTGTTAGCATGGCAAAAGCTATAAATGAGTAAACTTTTTCATGTTTGTTGTTTTTAATTAGATACAAATATAAAATTTTTCTAATGCAAAAAAAGGCCTTAATTAGTATCCTATGAATTACCTGGCACACTTGTACCTCTCTAACCACGATGAAGGCCTTTTGGCAGGTAACTTTATTGCCGATGCTGTTAAAGGTAACCCGGCAGGGCGTTATCCCGACAGGGTAGTGGAGGGCATTGTAATGCACAGGCTAATTGATGACTTTACCGATAAGCACCAGGCCACTAAAGAGGCGGTAGAGATTTTCAGGCCCGGAGTGGGGCGTTATGCACCTGTGCTGCTGGATGTAGTGTACGACCATTTACTGGCTGATAGCTGGGACTTGCATACCAACCAGCCCATACACGATTTTGCTGATGAGGTTTACGCTAAGCTGGGTGTTAATAGAGAGCTTTTCCCCGAACGGATGCAACTGTTTTACGATAATATGATTAAGTACAGGTTTTTGCCTGATTATGGGCACCTGGACGGGATTGAACAAACCCTTATAAGACTTCAGATGCGGGCAAAGACCGATGTTGATTTTGTAGCCGCCATTGCCACTATGGAAAATGAAAAAGGCCGCTTGCGCGACCTCTTTCTATACTTTTTTGCCCAACTGCAAGCCGAACTGGCTAGCAAGGGTTATCGGTAATTACAACAAATCTTCTATGGCCTTAACAACTGTAGGTTCGGTAACCTCTGTGTTAGGTTTAAAATAGGTAACAACGTGACCGTTTTTATCAATTAAAAATTTCTGAAAATTCCAGGTAACGGCAGCATCAATAACACCGTTCTCTTTCTTCTCGGTAAGATATTTATACAATGGGTTTTTATCTTTTCCTGTTACTTCTATTTTAGAAAACATGGGGAACGACACGCCATAGTTCTTTTGGCAAAACTCGCCAATCTCACTATTGCTGCCGGGCTCCTGACGAAGGAAATCGTTAGCCGGGAAACCCAGTACCACCAACCCTTTGTCTTTATATTTCTCATACAAAGCCTCAATGCCTTTATACTGAGGCGTTAGCCCGCATTTGCTTGCAGTGTTTACAATAAGCACCACTTTGCCTTTGTATGTACTAAGCGGAACATCTTGCCCTGTAAGGCTTTTCATGGTAAACTGGTAAATATCACCCTTAGCCTGCGCTGCCTTGTAGGCCGATGTATCGCCCTCTGCAGTGTTGTTATTTACCCCGCAGCCAAACAGCAGCAGTACAGCCGATACCCATTTTATTCTCATCAGAAAGTGTTTCATATTGTACATGTAACAAAGGTAGGGTTAATTAGTTGTGTAAATATCAATATAGTTAATGGTAGCTTCGTAGTTAACCTTTAATTATTGATTTGCCCTCCTGTTAAAGATGATGTAGCCCAGCGTAAATATCACCGACCATGGCTTTTTCTCGCGCTGGTAGTAGTTGCCGCTTAAGCTAATAGGGCCAATAGGCGAATCGTACACCAAAGCACCGCTGCCCATGTAGTTTATACGGCTAAAGGCTTTGCCATAAGCTGCTGTTTGCTGTGGTGTTTCTACAAAAGGTTTGTAAGGCATAAACAGGTAATTCTCAACCCTTAAATCAAACCGCTTAAATATGTTTACTATTATTTTGCCACCTATCGCACCATAGTTATAAGCCCTGAAGTTTTTAAGGAACAGCGTGCGGCTTTCAGGTATAGGTTGAAAGGCAGGAGCCATCAACAGGGTAGAGGTATAGTTTGAAAACGGTTGCTGGTTAGATAAAACAGCCTCGCCCAAAATACCCAGTTTAAAACGCTTGCTTACAGTAAAGTAGTTTTCGTACAGCACTTTAAAACGCACAAAACTATGGGTATGCTTTACGCTGCTTGATGTAAAAGAAGTAGAGCCGGGTATGTTTTCTTCCTGCCCAAATATGTAATATAGCTTAGATAAAAAGTAAGAGCCGGTATTAGCATATTGCTTGCGGTTTAACGAGCTTGCTTCGTAATAAACATCTGCAGCCAGGGTATTAAAAAAGGTACGGTCTGTAGTATCGGCAATAGTAAAGGTATTGGTTTGGTAATACTCGTTACGCATGTTCGATAAAGAGAATGCACCCGCCAGCTTGCCTTTGTTTTTTACCGGTGTAGCTACTAAAAAAATGAACGAACGCTCTTT
>JBIPNX010000135.1:0-6012 GCA_044378145.1 Flavobacteriales bacterium
AGTAAAGTTTGAAGGCCGCAACCGAAAGCTCTTGCTGGCATTCTCCGTTTGCGTAAATGTTGGCCTGTTGCTCTACTTTAAATACGCTAACTTCTTTGTAGAAAACATTAGCACATCGTTAACAACTATGGGCTTTCAGGAGATTAAATGGGTAGCAGTGGCCCTGCCAATAGGCATTTCGTTCTTTACTTTCCATGAGTTGAGTTATGTTATTGACGTGTACCGCGGGGTAAAAAAGCCAATGAAAAACATTGCCGACTATGCCTTGTATATCCTATTATTCCCACAGTTAATAGCAGGCCCCATTGTTCGTTTTAACGAGATATCGGACCAGATAATAGACCGTAAAAATCAGGAGACATTAGACAACCGCATACAGGGCTTATTCCGCTTTATTATAGGTTTAGCTAAAAAGGTACTTATTGCCAATAGCATGGCGGTAGTTGCCGACCAGCTATTTAATGCCGGTGCGGCAAACCTATCTACAGAACAGGCTTGGATTGGCGCTATTGCTTATACCTTCCAAATCTATTTCGACTTCTCGGGCTACTCTGATATGGCTATTGGTATGGCAAGGATGATGGGCTTTAAATTCCCCGAGAACTTTAACAACCCCTATATAGCCCAAAGTATAACCGACTTTTGGCGTCGCTGGCACATGACCTTAAGTCGCTGGATGCGCGATTATCTGTACATACCCTTAGGCGGTAACAAAGTACCTACATGGCGCATGTATTTCAATCTATGGGTAGTGTTTATTATCTCTGGCTTCTGGCATGGGGCCGAGTGGAACTTCCTAATCTGGGGTTGTTACCACGGGTTATTTTTAGTGTTTGATAAGCTATTCCTAACAAAGCTAACCTCCTATATAGGCAAACTTCCGCGTATAGTATTAACCTTCTTTTTAGTAGTTATAGGCTGGGTATTCTTCAGGGCAGATAATTTAAATGCTGCTTACGATTACCTGGGTGTTATGTTTAGTCCGCATTTAGGATCTTTTGAATTTATAGCCACTAACGAGTTTACTACACTATTATACGTGGCTATTTTCTTCTCCTTTTTTGGTGGATTTAACCTCGTTGAAAAATGGCAGGTTAACTACCTTGAGAAACCTAAAGAAGGCCTACGCTTAATAGGTGCAACATTCGTAATGGCATTCTTACTATTAGCCAGCCTGGGTAGTTTGGCAGCCACAGGCTTTAACCCTTTTATCTATTTCAGGTTCTAGCTATGAAGTTAAAAAGGGTCATATTAACGCTATTTATGCTGGCATTTTTCAGCGCCATTATATTCGACATATTTGGAAAAACAACATTCCCACTAAATGGCGATATATCACGCCCCGGTAAGCCTGAGTTTAAATGGAAAACTTTCTTTAAGGCTACTTACCAGGATGAGTATGCCGAATACCTGCGGAACAGCGTATCTGTTCATTCAGAATTGATACGAATGAATAACCAGTACCGGTTTACGTTTTTCAATATAATGCCAGATGGTGGTACCATTGTAGGCAAGAACGGTGTATTGTTTGAGATAGGCCGTATTAAGGCTGTTTATGGCGATGGCTATATGGGAGAATACTCCTGGAAGTATTACATGGATATGTTTGATTCTGTTAGCGATACTATGCATAAATTAAATAAACCCATTATTTATGTAAACGTTGGTGATAAATCGCGCATATACGAAGAATACATTCCTGATAATTTAAGAAAGACTAAGACAGACTCTACCAATTACAATTTATACCTGCGTAAATTAAAAGACGAAAAGCGTATATATTTTATTGATTTAGCAGGGTATTTTTTAAAGATAAAAGACACGTGTAAAACCGAACTATATCCTCCATACAGTGTCCATTGGTCGCTATACAGTACGTACCTTGCTACCGATAGTATTGCTAAATATACCAATAAACTATTGCCTCAATACGAAGCCGCCTTGCCCGTTTTACAAGGTTTTGAAGTAACTAAAAAGGAAAAGGATATTGAATATGATTTAATACATTTTTTAAACATGTATTACTCATACGCATATAAAGAAAACCACTACCCTATTGTTAAGTATGCTAAAAAGACCACGAAGAGAAAACCACGGGTAATGCTTATTGGCGATAGCTTTGGGCAAATGCTGGCGGATAATGATTATATGTATAATGCCTTTAGCGATAGTTCCATTTTTATCCGATATAACGCGGAGTACAGGAGAAAAGGACCTAAAGGACTTATCAATGTAAACACCATTAACTACTGGGAAGAATTTGATAAATCAGACATAGTAATATTTGTTTCATCAGAAATAAACCTTGACAATTTTGGTTTTGGTTTTATAGAGAAGGCCTACGACCATTTTAAAGGTATTGAGAATTTCATAGAATCGTACCACACTAAAAGTGTAACAAAAGCAATAGAAGACAAGACAGCGGTATTCACTATTAAGCAAGGCGTTGGTAAAGCGGTTTATTTTAAGAACAGGAACACAGATGTTAAGGGCGGTAAGAGTTATAAACTATCGTACATGGTTAAGGGCATAGGCGAATTAACCTTTGATTTTTACCCCGATTACCTGCCTCAGACATTGCAGGTATTTGATAGCAACAATTGGAAACAATATGCATGGAAATTTACCATGCCCGATAATATACCAAGCGTAGTACTATTCAGGGCTTTTTTAGATACCAAGCCTAAAATGGAAAACGAGTTACAGTTTAAAAACTTTAAGCTGGAAGAAGTGAGATAGCTTCTAGCTTTTAGGAGTTAGCTAATAGAAATTTAGTTTACCAATTTCTCATTTATCGTTTATCATTTTTCATTCTATTATTTACCCAACTCTATACTGCGTTGCAGAGCAGCGTTTACGCCTAATGCAATATCATCGCCCACCTTGGTTTCTGTAAACGATTTTAAAGCAGCCTCGGTAGTGCCACCACGCGATGCTACACGAGCTATCCACTCTTTACAGGTAAGGTTATTACTCTCTAACAAGTTAACAGCACCGGCAAACGTTTGCTTAACCAATAGCTCGGCCTCGCGTTGGGTAAAGCCCATTTTCATGGCTGCTTCTGTTATCACATCAATAAAATAAAACACATAAGCCGGTCCGCTACCCGATACAGCCGTAGCCGCATCCAGCATACTTTCGTTATCAACGTATAAGGATTTACCTGTAGTGTTTATCAGGTTTTGAATGGCAAACAGGTGTATTTTATCAACGTCGTTAGACACGGTAAACACCGTCATTCCATAGCCCAATTGCGCGGGCAGATTAGGCATGGCACGCACTATACGGCCTTTGCCGCCTAGGGTAGCCTTAATTTTTTCAATGCTCATACCCGCCATAATAGAGAGTACAAGCTGGTCGCCTAGGTAGGGTTGCAGCTCGCCGGCCATCTTTTCAAAATCCTGAGGCTTAACACAAAGCATAATAAGGTCGCTGCCGGCAACAAAGTCGCCAAAGTTTGAATATACGTTGGGGTAGTTACGTCCTTTCAACTCAGCAATGCGATTGGCATTGGTTTCTACCACGTACAAATTCTCTGGATGAACCACCTTAGAACGCATAAAGCTTTCTACATAGGTAGAGCCCATATTTCCGCAACCAACAATAAGTATCTTCATGTTAATATATAATTATGCTTTGTGGCGCAAATAAAACGAAAAAACGCTGTTACTTTGCCATACTATCTAAGAAAAATGCAAGCTCCTTTCCAATTCAGCCGACAAACCAACTATTACCGCGGTAAAGTGCGTGATGTATATACCATTGCCGATAAATACATGGTAATGATAGCCTCTAACCGCATATCGGCGTTCGACCATATTTTGCCTAAGCCAATACCGTATAAAGGTGCGGTGCTGAATAAGGTTGCCTGGTACTTTTTAAAGGCTACGGAAGATATTGTTCCTAACTGGACCATTGAAAGTCCATTGCCTAACGTAGCCATAGGCTACGCAGCCGAACCGGTACGTATAGAGATGGTTATACGCGGTTACCTTACAGGCCATGCCTGGAGGGAATACAAAGCAGGTCGTAGGGTGCTATGTGGCATAACAATGCCTGAAGGCATGAAGGAGAGCGATAAATTCCCCGAGCCTATTATTACCCCTGCTACAAAAGCTGAGGAAGGACACGATGTAGATATATCGCGTGAAGATATTTTATCTCAGAATTTAGTACCTGAGGCGGATTATTTGCTGATGGAAGACTATACCCGCAAGCTGTTTGCCCGTGGTACCGAAATGGCTGCTAAACAAGGCCTTATACTGGTTGATACTAAATATGAATTTGGTAAGATTGACGGCAAAATTGTATTGATTGATGAGATACATACGCCCGATTCATCGCGCTATTTTTATGCAGATGGGTATGCTGAACGCCAGGCAAGTGGAGAAGCACAGAAGCAACTGTCTAAAGAGTTTGTAAGGCAGTGGTTAATTGAAAATGGCTTCCAGGGATTGGAAGGACAGGTTATGCCTGTAATGCCTGATGAGTTTGTACAAGAGGTTACCGACCGTTATATAGAACTCTCTGAAATTATTACGGGGCAGCCGTTTGACAGGACAACTCCGGAACCGAATGAAGAGGAGATGCTTGCAGCTATTGAGACCAGTATTTCTAAATTAAAGTAATTCACACCGTTTGGTGAGATTCCTGCCTTCGCAGGAATAACAAGAAGCCTTTACATTTTGCACTAATGCATATGTCTTGGATGGTGCTTGAGAATACTCTTACGCAAATATTCCCTACTTATGTGTGTGTAAATTTCGGTAGTGGTAATACTCTCGTGGCCAAGCATTTCCTGCACAGCGCGTAAGTCAACGCCGCGCTCTACCAGATGCGTTGCAAATGAATGGCGGAAGCTGTGCGGACTAATCTTCTTCTTTATCCCTGCCTGCGCTACCAGTTTTTTTATAATGGTAAACACCATAACGCGGGTAAGCCCTGCCCCTCGCCTATTCAGGAATATAATATCTTCTGCACCCTTTTTAATAGGCATATGCACACGCACATCTTTAAGGTATAGGTTGATGTGCTTGATTGCCATAGCACCCATTGGGACCAAGCGCTGCTTATCACCCTTACCCACAACCTTAATAAATCCATCATTCGGAAAGTAGTCTGACAGTTTTAATGTAACCAACTCCGATACCCGCAAACCTGAACCATAGATAGTCTCCAGCATGGCACGGTTACGTTCGCCCTCAGGAGTGCTGCGGTCTATTATATCCAGCAAGGTTTTAATCTCTGCTTCGGTTAGTACTTCAGGAATCTTTCGGGTAAGCCGTGGCATTTCTAAAAGCTCGGCAGGGTCTGTATTTATTACCTGCTCTATAACTAAAAAACGAAAGAATGCTTTTAAACCGGAGATGATACGCGCTTGCGACCTATCGGCCATGCCCAACTCATTTACCCAAATAAGAAACTCCTGCAGGTGGGTTAGTTTAACATCGGCAATAACCGGTGCTTGCCCAACAGCTTCAAAGTATTGAGCCAGCTTATCTACATCGTGTATATAAGCGTCAACCGAGTTACCACTCAGCGATTTTTCCAATTGCAGATAGGCCTTAAAGCCTTTTTTGTAGCTATCCCACACAATAGAACTAAGGTAGTAAGCCTAAGCTAACCTATTACCATAGCTTTCCGTTTGATTTAACAATGCAGGGTGAATTACTTTTTATCATCATGATAAATTAGAATACGATTAAATTTTATATTTGTTAACAGTATGAAAATCAACAAGAAAATAAGCAAGTGGGTATTGAACAGGTACATTATAACTATTGTACTGTTTGTTACGTGGCTTACTTTTTTTGATGAAAACAACCTGATAAACCAGGTACAGGCACGTGTGGAGCTTAATAAGCTAAGAACAGAAAAGAAATATTATAATGACAAGGTTGCTGATTATAGCTACCAATTGAAAGCCCTTGATACCGACCCTAATTTTGTAGAGAAATACGCACGCGAGCATTATTATTTTAGCAAGGAGAATGAGGACGTATTTATTGTAGT
>JBIPNX010000136.1:0-5997 GCA_044378145.1 Flavobacteriales bacterium
TGAAGATATGTCTACCGACTATATCGGTTTCCGTTGCGCTATGACCCGTGTAGGTAGCCCTACAGGTTTAGGCGAGCGTGTTAAGAATAAATAAGTAGATAAAAACATATTGTATGCAGACCCCGCCACTGTGGCGGGGTCTGTTTTTTTTAGCGCCCCCCGTTATCAACACCAAAGTAGATTTGTTGATAAAAATGCCCGCTAATTTTATTAGTAGTACCTTTGCAGTATAATTATATAATATATCATGCCCCGTAAACCGTTCGATAACAACAAACCCGCAAAAAAACAGCGCGTTACAAAACCAAGAGGCCGCCGTGATGGTAGTGATGCCCCTAAAACAAACAGCCGCTACACCCGTAGCGACGACAGCAAACCATCATTTAAAAAAGAAGGTGGATTTAGCAGCGAACGTAAACCCTACGAGCGTAAAGCCCGCGCCAGCTTTGGCGATGATAAACCGGAACGTAAATCACGACCAAGCTTTGGTACGGATAAACCAGAACGCAAGCCCCGTAGCTTTGACGATAAGAAAGACTTTGGTAAAGATGCATTTGAGCGCAAGCCACGTAGCTTTGACAGTGGGGAGAAGAAACCTTACGAGCGCAAGCCAAGGAGTTTTGATAGTGGAGAGAAAAAGCCATTTGAGCGTAAGCCACGCAGCTTTGATAGCGGTGGTGAAAAGAAACCATTTGAGCGTAAAACACGCAGCTCTGATAATGATGCCCCTTACGAACGCAAAAGCGGTCGTGGTGTGTTTGGCCACGAAGGTGAGAAAAGGCCTCCGTACGCACGTAAACCCCGCACAAACTCAGGCGACGATAAACCGTTTGAGCATAAAACCCAAACTACCAATGGCAGGGACAGGAAAACATTTGTTCGTAAGAGCGATGGGCCTGATACATTTGATTCTAATGGATTTGAGCGTAAAACACGCAGCGTAGACAGCGGCGAGCGTAAACCATACGAGCGCAAAACACGTGCAGGTTTTGGCGATGATAAAAAGCCATTTGAGCGCAGGAGTACTTCTAAATTCCCCGGCGCAGATAGGAAAACCTATAAAAAAGCAGGCACTGCAGAGTTTAATGCCATGAAGGCATATGAGCGCAAGAGCGCCTTAGAGAAACAAAAACAAGAGCAGCGTGAAGACGACGGTACCGTACGTTTAAACCGCTACATATCTAATGCCGGCATCTGCTCTCGCCGCGAGGCTGATGTTCTTATTAAGAGCGGTGCCGTTAAGGTTAATGGCACTGTTGTTACCGAGATGGGCTTCCGCGTGGGGCCCGATGATGTGGTAAACTATGGTGGCGAAACACTGCGCAAAGAAAAGCCGGTGTATATGCTGCTTAACAAGCCTAGAGATTATATAACCACTACCGACGACCCGAAAGAGCGCCGCACGGTTATGGCACTGGTTAACCATACCGGCCCTGAACGTTTATACCCGGTAGGCCGTTTAGACAGGAACACAACAGGTTTACTGTTGTTGACCAATGATGGCGAACTGGCTAAAAAGCTTACACACCCATCATCAAAAATTAAAAAGATTTACCAGGTATCGTTAGATAAAAACCTAAAGGTGGCCGACTACCAGGCATTGCTTGAAGGGGTAGAACTGGAAGATGGTTTTATTAAGCCCGATGCAGTTGAATACGTTGTAGGTGCTGAAGATAAAAAAGAGATAGGCGTAGAGCTGCACAGCGGCCGTAACCGTATCGTTCGCCGTATGTTCGAGCACTTGGGCTATGTTGTAGTAAAGCTTGACAGGGTAACCTTTGCAGGCCTTACCAAGAAAGACCTTGCCCGTGGCCGCACACGTTACCTTACCGATAAAGAGGTAGGTATGCTGAAGATGCTATAATAGTGGCTGGTAGTTAGAGTCAGAAAAAATAAAAAATCCCCGGTAGTAAAACTCCCGGGGATTTTTTTTATGAATTAGCAATAAGCTACTTTGCTTTAGTTGCCTTTGTTGACTGGCGGGTGCTTTTATATGCCTTCAATTCGTCTTTGGTAATAAAGCCATCGGCATTGGTATCAATGGTAGCAAAGTCTTTCTTTATGTGTTTACGGTCGCTGCCGTCAACTTCTACTTTGCTTAGTTTACCATCGTTGTCTTTATCCATTTCTTTAAAATTGTCTTTATCGCCACCTTTTTTGCTTGGTGTACTTACAGGGGCAGTGGTAGTTGTTGTGCCTGCTTTTGTAGGGGTTTGCGCATAAGCGCCAGCTGTTGCCAGGGTGGTCAAGGCCACTAATGTTAAAATGCTCTTTTTCATATAGTTTAATGTTAAATCTTATATGGGTATGACATTAATTATGCCAAACGGTTTAATACCATGCATTTAAAATACAAAAGCCCCGCTAACAGCAGGGCTTTTAATTATATAATAAGTATAAGGTTATTTAGCCTTACGCGACTTTTTGTAGCTGTTAAATTCATCTTTGCTAATCAAAGCATCGTTGTTGGTATCAATAAACTTGAAGCTTTCAACAATATTCTTGTTGCCTGAATTATTAGCTTCCAGCATGTTTATCATCTTATCTTTATTGGTGTCTACCTTTTTAAACTTTAATTTTTTAGGTAATGATGAAGCAACTTGTGCATTTACACCAGCGGCGCTAAAGCCCGCAAACAGCATAATTAAAAGAATTTTTTTCATTGTTCTTGTGTTTGTTTTTATATCAATTGTAAATCAATTCGCGTGCCAAAGCCTGAATGATACCTGTTTAAACCACTATATTATGTATTTGGTTTAAAATAGCAAGTATCAAGGTTTATTCCAGAATCCTGATAATCTCATTAACGGCATTGGCAATACCCTTGCCATAATTATTCTGCTTGAATTCGGGTATCATAATATCATTAATAATATGGTCACCCAAAGCATCGGTTAGTTTATCGTTTACGCCCAGTCCGGTTGTTATGCGTACCATGCGTTTGTTAACACTAACCACAATCAGCACCCCGTTGTTTTTATCTTTCTTACCCAGGCCCCAATCGTTAAACAAATCTTCTGAGAAGGATTTTATATCATCACCGTATACATAAAAATCTGAAATAGTAACCAGGCCAACTTCGTTAGTGGTTTTAGCCTCAAAACCGCTTAATTGGGCCGCAATGAATTTTATTTGGGTTGAATCCAGTATATGCTCAAAATCGTTTACATAACCCACAGGGCCGTTGGCAATCATAATGGCATTGACCTTAGATGCTGAATTATCTATAAGGCTTGCAATGCTGTCTGCCTGAGCAGCAGCTATCCTTATACTATCCTTAATAACCTCTTCAGTTGGTGTTTGGGCGCTTAGTAAAAAGCAAAAACAAACAGGTAGTAACAGGAGCCATTTCTTTATCATACAGTAAAGTTAGTTTTATCGGTTAATATTTAATCAAAATACAGGCTCTTTTGTTAATACTCTGGCTTTAAGCAAAGGCTAAAATTTGTACCTTTGCAGCCTTAAAACAACCCTGATTTTTCTATAGATAATGAGCAAAGAGCAATTTGTTAGTCGCCACATTGGCCCACGCCAAAAAGAAGTAGAATACATGCTATCGGTAATAGGCAAACCAAGCATTGATGCCTTGGTAGATGCTACCGTACCTCCGGGTATCCGTTTAGCCAAGCCGTTAGATTTACCTGCCGCACTTACCGAGCAGGAATACATGGGCCACATTCAAAAGCAGGCTAAGAAAAACAAGCTCTTTAAAACATACATTGGTTTAGGTTACTACAACACCTTTACCCCAAGCGTTATCCGCCGTAATATTTTCGAAAATCCGGGTTGGTATACCGCTTACACCCCTTACCAGGCAGAGATTGCCCAGGGCCGTTTAGAAGCTCTTCTAAACTACCAAACCGTAGTTTGCGACCTTACAGGTTTACCGGTTGCCAATGCATCGTTATTAGACGAAGGTACTGCTGCTGCAGAGGCTATGGCAATGTTGCATTCAACCCGCAGCAAAGATGCCGTTAAGCGCGATGCTAACAAATTCTTTGTTTCGGAACTATGTTTCCCTCAAACAATAGACGTACTTAAAACACGCGCCATTCCATTAGGTTTTGAGCTTGTTATAGGCGACCATAACACATTTGAAAATGATGGTAGCTACTTTGGCGTATTGTTACAATACCCTGCTGCCAATGGCGAAGCGATAGATTATACTGCCTTTGCAGCTAAAGTAAAAGCCAGCGATTGCGCTGTTGCCGTTGCTGCCGATTTACTATCGCTAACCTTATTAACCCCTCCGGGTGAATGGGGCGCCGATGTTGTGGTGGGCTCATCGCAACGCTTTGGTGTGCCTATGGGCTATGGCGGCCCACACGCTGCGTATTTTGCAACTAAAGACGATTATAAACGCTCTATCCCCGGCCGTATTATTGGCGTGTCGGTAGATATGTATGGCCACAAAGCGTTACGCATGGCTTTACAAACACGTGAGCAACATATCAAGCGCGACAAAGCAACATCTAACATCTGTACAGCTCAGGCACTATTGGCTATTATGGCAGGTATGTATGCTGTGTACCACGGTGCCGAAGGGTTAAAAGAGATTGCTACCCGCGTAAACAATTCGGCTAACTTATTGGCCAAAACATTAAAAGGCAATGGGGTAAATGTAGAAGCAACAGCCTTCTTCGATACCATTACTGTTGATGCAGGCACTAACGAAATGTTAGAGAAACTGCGTGTTACAGCCCTTAGCCACGAGATTAACTTCCACTACAACGCGCACAAGGTTAGCATTGCGGTTGATGAAACCACTACCGTTGCCGATTTAAATAACATTGTTGATGTATTTGCGCAAGTGTATGGCTTTACCGCTACTGCCTTTACCGAGGGCGATGTAGACAATGCAGGTTCTGCAATACCATCGTCTTTAGAGCGTACCTCAAACTACTTAACGCACCCAATCTTCAACAGCTTCCGCTCTGAGAGTGAGATGATGCGCTATATTAAGCGTTTGGAAAATAAAGACCTTTCGTTAGTTCATTCTATGATATCGTTAGGCTCTTGCACAATGAAGTTGAATGCCGCTACTGAATTAATTCCATTAAGCATACCTGAGTTTGGTGCTATCCACCCGTTTGTCCCTGCCGACCAGGCATTGGGTTACCGCGAGATTTTCATCAACCTGGAGAAATGGTTATGCGAGATTACCGGTTTTGCTGCTGTATCGCTTCAGCCAAACTCTGGCGCACAAGGCGAGTACGCAGGCCTTATGGTTATCCGTGCTTACCACGAAAGCCGTGGCGACACTCACCGTAACATTGCATTAATTCCACAGTCTGCCCACGGTACAAACCCTGCCAGCGCTGCTATGGCCGGTATGAAAATAGTAGTTGTTAAAACCGACGAAAACGGTAACGTTGATATTGCAGACCTTAAAGCCAAAGCTGAACAACACAGCGCTAACCTTAGCTGCTTAATGGCTACTTACCCATCTACCCACGGGGTGTTTGAAGAAGGTATTACCGAGATTACAAAAATCATTCACCAGCATGGTGGACAGGTTTATATGGACGGTGCTAACATGAACGCGCAGGTTGGCCTTACCAGCCCGGGCAACATTGGCGCCGACGTTTGCCACTTAAACCTGCATAAAACATTTGCTATTCCGCACGGTGGTGGTGGCCCCGGCATGGGTCCTATTGGTGTGGCAGCACACTTAGCTCCATTCCTGCCTAAACACGCTCTTGTTGAAACCGGTGGTGAGCAAGGCATACATGCAGTATCGGCAGCGCCTTGGGGTAGCTCGTTAATTCTATTGGTATCGTATGCATACATTGCTATGCTGGGTGCCGAAGGTGTTACCAGTGCCACCAAGCACGCCATACTTAATGCCAACTACTTAAAGGCACGTTTGCAAAACCACTTCCCAATTTTATACGAAGGAAAGAACGGCACTTGCGCTCACGAAATGATATTAGACTGCCGCAACTTTAAAGCTGCGGGTGTTGAGGTGGCTGACATTGCCAAACGCCTTATGGACTA
>JBIPNX010000491.1:0-5964 GCA_044378145.1 Flavobacteriales bacterium
ACAGGAGTTGCGTCAACACAATATGCAGGGGCTAAGCCGCTGATGGTTAGTGATGGAAGTGGGTTAACAGCTACAACCTGAGATACAGAGTTAGAGCAACCATTGCCATCGCTGTAGTTATATGTAATAGTATGCGAACCCTGTCCTGCAGTTGCAGGGCTAAAGGTGTTGCCGCTTACGCCAATACCGCTAAATGTACCACCGGCAGGTATACCTGTTAATGGAACGTTGGTAACGCTAACACAGTAAGCAGGTAATACGTTGCTAATAGCAACAAATGGCTGCGCATTAACAACTACAGTTTGGGTAGTAGAGTTAGAGCAAGTATTGCCATCGGTATAAGCAAAAGTAATTACGTGTGTGCCAACACCTGCAGTTGCAGGGTCGAAGGTAGTACCCGAAATACCTGCACCGCTAAATGTACCTGCACCCGGTGTGCCTGTTAAAGTAACAGGGCTTGCGTTAACGCAGTACTCAGGGTTAAGGCCGCTAAAGCTTACGGCTGGCAAATCGTTAATGGTAACAAGTTGCGATGTTGAGTTAGAACAGCTTAAGCCATCAGTATAAGTATACGTTACCAATGTTTGGTTACCGTTTACTATTGATGGGAATAACTGGTTATTAGAAACACCAATACCTGTGAATGAACCGCCCGGAGGTGTTGCAATCAGGTTGATTGGGCCTGCATCTTCGCAGTACGCGCTGCCAAGGTTAGAAATAGATACAACCGGAAGGTCGTTAACTGTTACGTTTTGCGTTGTTGAGTTTGAACAAGAGTTGCCGTCAGTATAAGCATAGGTAACTGTAAATGTACCAATACCGGCAACGGCAGGGTCAAATGTATTACCAGAGATACCTGTACCGCTGAATGTACCACCGTTAGGTATACCGGCTAAGTTAACAGGGCTTGAACTTACGCAGTAAGCGTTAGCAAGGCCGCTGATACCTACAACAGGCAGCGCATTAACTACAGTGTTTTGGGTTGCTGTATTAGCACAACCGTTAGCATCAGTATAAGTATAGGTAACAGTAACAAAGCCTGTACCTGCGTTAGCCGGAACAAAGTCTGTACCTGATACGCCAGGGCCCGAAAGAGTACCACCTGAAACAGGAAGTATGTTTAAGGCAACAGGAGTTGTATTATCTGTACAGTATGATGTTGCTAAGCCGCTTAAGCTAACAAATGGTAAACCGTTAATTTGAACAGTTTGTGTTGATGTGTTAGAACAAGCATTGCCATCGGTATAAGAGTAAGTAATAACATGTGGGCCGGCAACAGTTAATGTTGGGCTGAATGTATTACCAATAACACCTAAACCGCTGAATGAACCACCGGCAGGAGAACCTGCAAGGTTAACAGTTCCTTCGCTGATACAGTACTCAGGATCTAAACCACTAAATGATACAACCGGAGCAGGCAATAATATAATAGACTGCGTAGTTGATGTTGGGCAAGCGCCTGTTGTTAAATAGGTAACAGTAAACGGTGTGTTTACGGTAGAGTTGCCAAGGTTAATTAAACCTGTAGAAGCATTGATATCTAAACCACTTGGCGTTGCACTGAAAATACCACCCGATAAACCTGTAATGGTTGGTGTTGGGTTAGTACCGTTTATACAGATAGTTGCATCGGCAAAAGCAAACGATGAGTTATCTGCAAGGGTAATAGTTACTGAATTGCTTTGCGATGCAGCACAAGTACCAGTTGTAGTATAGGTAACCGTGTATGGGCCACCAACTGTAGAGGCTAATAAATCAATCTCGCCTGTTGAAGCATCAAGCGCTAAACCTGCAGGGCTTGATGTAAATGTACCGCCCGGTAAACCGCTGATAGCAGCTACTGGGTTAGTACCTGCGTTTTGGCAGTATGTAGCTTGAGTGTAGCTGAATGCAGGGTTATCGGCACCTGTAATAGATACTGCAAAAGTTGCACTTGAAGGGCAAGCGCCGGTTGTAGTATAGGTTACGTTGTATGGGCCACCCGGAGTAGAAGCTGCAAGGTTAATCTCGCCTGTAGAGCTGTTTACAAACAAGCCAGACTGTGCGCTAAACACACCACCGGGTAGACCGGTAACGTTTGCAACAGGGTTAGTACCGTTAGTACAGTAACTGTTTGTAGAATAGCTAAATGCAGGGTTATCTGCAGGAGTAATATTAATAGTAAAGGTAGATTGTGTTTGGCAAGGAGCCGTGCTGGTATAAGTTACCGTGTAAGGGCCACCTGCTGTAGAAGCATTCAAATCAATCTGTCCTGTAGAACCATCAATTACTAAACCTGCTGTTGCTGTAAATGTTCCACCCGGAACCGATATGCTTGGTGTTGGGTTTGAAGCATTTTTACAGTATGTAGCTTGTGCAAAGCTAAATGTTGAGTTACCTGCCGCTACAATAGTTACCGCTTGGGTAGAGCTATTTGGGCAAGGGCCTGTAGTTAAATAGGTAACCGTGTATGGGCCACCCACAGTAGAGGCTGATACATCTATAGCACCTGTAGTAGCGTTAATAGCTAAACCTGCCGGTGCAGAGAATGAACCGCCACCTAAACCTGAAATGGTTGGTGTTGGGTCTGAACCATTAATACAGTAGCTGGCTGAGCCGTAGCTGAACGTAGCATCATCTGTAGGTGTAATGGTTACAGTATTGGTTGTTGTTGTTGCACAAGTACCGCCAGAGTTATAAGTAACACTGTAGGTGTTGGCTGTAGATGCTGAAACATCAATAGCACCTGTGCTAGTGTTAAATGACAAACCACCCGGAGTAGCGCTGAAAGTACCACCTAGTACAGTAACCGATGGTGTTGGATCAGAACCATTTTGGCAGTATGAGCTATTAGCGTAGTTAAAGGTAGATACACCCGCTGCGGTAATAGATACTGACTGGGTAGATGTATTAGGGCATGCACCGTTTGTTAAATAAGTAACCGTGTATGGACCACCTGCTATAGATGCCGATACATCAATAACACCTGTTGAGGCATTGATTGATAAACCTGCAGTAGCTGAGAAGCTACCACCTGCTAAACCTGAAATGGTAGGCGTAGGGTCTGAACCGTTAATACAGTAGCTAGACGTACCATAAGCAAACGTAGCATTATCAGCGTTAACAATAGTAACGTTATCGGTTGTATTAGTTGGGCAAGTACCACCTGAGTTATAGGTAACTACATAAGTACCGGCAGTAGATGCAGAAGCATCTATTAAACCTGTAGTTGGGCTAAATGATAGGCCGGCAGGGGTAGCACTAAACGTACCACCTAATACTGTAACAGACGGTAGTGGGTCTATTCCATTGCGGCAATATGAGTTATTAGCATAGTTAAAGTTAGAGTTACCTGCGTCTATAATAGTAATTGTTGTGCTGGTTGGCGATGCAGGGCATGGGGTAGTTTGCGTATATGTTACCGTATAAGAACCGGCTGTTGAAGCAGAAACATCAATAGTACCCGTTGAAGCATTAAATGATAGGCCTGCAGGGGTAGAGCTAAATGTACCGCCGCTAAGCGTTACGCTTGGTGTTGGGTCACTGCCGTTGCGGCAATATGATGAAGAGCCGTAGCTAAAAGCAGTGCTCCTTATAGGGTTAACAGTAATTGTAACTGTGTTTGTAGAATAAACACTAGTAGTACCGCCTGCAAAATCTGTACAGTAGGCAAGCCTTCTGCGGTAAGTATAAGTACCTGCAGTATTTAATGTTGGAGGATCGTAGTTTTGGCCACTGCTTCCTAATGAAGTATAAGCACCACCATTAAAACTTAATTCCCAATCGCGACCGGCAAAACGGTCGTTTAACAAAGATGTACCATTGATAATTGATGGATTAGTTCCCACGCAAATGCTGATATCTGCCGGTACCGAAAGGCTAATAGAACCACCTGCTGTAGCATTGGAAAGGCTCGATGCATCCCAATGGTAACGCAGTTCTGTATCGCTGGTATAGGTTTGTGTACCACCTGATGTACATGTCCTTTGGGCAGTAAAGCCATTCCACGCACCGGCACAGCTTGGCGCCCAGGTATTTAAAATAACACCTGAAATGCCGCTAACTCCGCCGTAGCTATCGCATACGCCATCGTCTCCGCCGCAAACAAAGCCATCTGATTCAAAGCCACGGATATCAACCCACCATGCATCAGTAACTGGTGTACCCGACACATCATAAGTACCAGGGTTGGTATTCATGCCGCCATCGCAACCAACATCATCGCGTTCGTTTTTATACTCAGACGACCATGGCTGAACAGTTGTACTAATCCTGGACTTAATCCTGGGGTCGGCGCTACTGATACAGTCTGAACAGTCTGATAAGCGTAGGTTTGTTACCCTACCCTGTACCCTAAGTGTTTGCGCATTAAGCATCCCAACGATGCTCAAAAAGCAAACAAGCAGCAGTAAATGTAAATTGTACTTGTTTTTCATGTTTAATAATTGATTAATGGAAACAATCTTCGTTTTGGGTTTTATCTAAAAAAACATTTATTTTTCTTGTGTTTAGCTTACTAAGGCGCTCAATAGTATCCTTACTGTATCTATTTGCACCTGCATTAATAATATTAATCTTGGGTAAACTAAATAAACACTCGGGCAAGTCTGTTAACTCATTACCCATAACGTTTATATAAGTTAAGTTGGTGAAATTACAAACCTTATCTGAAATAGACTTTATTTTGTTGTTGAAAAACGAAAAATAATTTACTTGTGGCAACAAGTAAATTTGTTCCGGCAGTTCATCCAGGTTATTCTTTGCAAAGCAAACCTCTTCCAACTTGCGCATCTTAATAATATTCATGGGTATGCTTACAACCTTGTTACTGCGCACAATAAGCCTTTTAAGGTTGTAAAGCTCGTAAGTGCCGCCCATATCAACTATCTGATTATCAGATAGTATAAGATGTTCCAATTTACCAAGCTTATTTATTTCAAAAGGTATTACGGTTAAGTTGTTCCCGCTTAAATCAAGCTCTAAAAGGTTAACCATTTGGGTTATTACCTTAGGTACAGAATCAAACTTGTTAGCAGATAATATTAGCGTTTCTATGCTTTTACAATCGGCCAGCCACATAGGCAGGGTAACCAGTTTGCTGTGAGTTATATGCAGGCTTTTTAAGTTTGAAAAGGTTTTCACCTCTTCCGGCACATCAGTTAAACCTTTATTATCAAGCACCAATAAAGCCACTTTGGCAGGGTTTTCCTTTGCCGATTCTATAGAATAAAAGCTTGAATCCTGCGGAATATCGCGTAAGGCAAATGCCTTTGAACTTGCGAAAAAGCAGCAAATAAAAAACACTAAATATGTAAACTTTTTAAGCATCTCTTTTAATTAACTGGTTCGCTTTCCAAAACCGGAAAACTCTGGTTTATAATTTTTGTTGCTGCAATTACATTGCGTGTAATGGGGACCGACTTAACCGATTTTTGGTTTGCAATAATATATAAATAATCAGTCAGAAATATGTTTTTAATATCAACTTTATCTTTATTTACCTGCTTTAGCTTGTAGGGTATCCAGTATTTTAAAAATACCTGATACTTAGCCCCGCTACCATCTGCAAAATCAAAATTGCGTACATACATCATCAAATAGTATTCAAAACCCGTTGGTTGCCAAAGCTGTACAGGCTTTTCAGAAACCTTTTGCCCTGATATAACATCAAATACATCTCCATTTTCTTTTAGCTCCTCAAGGGCCAGCCAACCACATTTTATCGGTGGGTTTGGGGCAAACATTTTCCAATGCTGGGTAAAGAATGATACCTTAATCAGTTTAGGAATATCAATATTGCCAAGCTTTCTAGCTGTAGCCTCAGTTTTAGGTGTTTTTTTACTTCCGTATTTTACGCTGAAAATGATGCTCTTTATTGATATAACATAGATGGCAAAAAAACAAAATACCTTCAGCCATACGTTTGCCTTAGGCGCTGTAGTATCTATTTTAACAGAGCGTGCAGGTGTTTTATCCCATAGCCAG
>JBIPNX010000003.1:0-21942 GCA_044378145.1 Flavobacteriales bacterium
ATTGGTGTGATACCTTACACCGGCGAGCCTTCTACCTTGGTATTACCTCGTCAGAAAATAGCTGCTTTTATTAATAACGAGCGTGCTATTTACGATTATGCTGACCGTGGCAAGCCAAGCCGCAACTACAGCGTGCCAAGCCCAACAAACGGCACTCCTTCAAATACCGACGTAATAAGAACAAGTGTTGCTAAGTACCATAAGGTTAAAAAAGGGGAAAGTTTAGGTACGATTGCATCGCGCTACCATGTTACCACTACCCAAATACGTAAGTGGAACGGTATGCGCAGCAGCACAGTACACAGCGGACAAACACTGGTTGTTAAGCCTGCTGTTAAAGCACCTGCAACCACTGTTAAACCCGAAGCTCCAAAATCATCGGACGCTGCACCAACGGATAATACCAATACCGATAAAAAAGTAGATGGTAATGAAGTAGATAATAAGGATGGCAATACAGAGCCTGTTAAAACAACTACCAATACCACGGCTCCAAAAACTACCACACCTAAAACAACTACTACGGCTACTACAACATCGGCTAAAAAATACACTTACTACACCGTTAAGCGTGGCGATAGCCTGTTTGGCATTGCCGGCAAATACAAAGTAAATGTTAACGATTTGAAAAAGTGGAATAACCTGAAAAGCAACAACTTGCAAGCAGGCCAAAAACTTAAAATCCAAGCCAAGTAAATAATCTCGGTTTACAGATATAGCAAAGCCCCGGCAATAAAATGTCGGGGCTTTTTGTTTGCGGATTTGCATTGTATAGATACTATTATTACATTTGCAGCCCTTTAAACAAAGGAGGTCCTATAGCTCAGTCGGTTAGAGCAACAGACTCATAATCTGTGGGTCCCTGGTTCGAGCCCAGGTGGGACCACAAACGAATCCCGCAAATAGCGGGATTTTTTTGTTTCTATACCCATATATTCAGACTCACTATAGCCTCTGTAATGAGAACAAATGCTCTTGATGTTGCCCTTACATTATAGTAACTTGCACAAAACTTTTTAAGGAACATAAAATGATAAAGAAATTTACTCTGCTGTTATCTTGTGTAGCCCTTGCATCATTTGCAGGCGCTCAAACGTTGACAGTTACTGCAAATCCTACCTCTGGCCCTTCGTGTAATAATGGCACAAACGGCTCGGCTACCATTAACGTTAGCGGTTGCGCCGGCCCTTATACCTATACCGTAAACGGTGGCGCTCCTGTTGTTAGCAATACTTCTCCTATTAACTTAACAAACCTTGCATCAGGAACATACACCGTAGCGGTTACTACCCCCGGCGGTGGTGGTACGCAAACTGTTTTTACCGACAACTTTGACGGAGCAAACAACTGGACACTTAATACCGCTATTGGCGCACAAGATGTTGATGCCAATGCATGGGTTATTGATGATTTTGAATCGTGGAACGGCGTATGTGGCTCAGGGAACCTTGTAACACCAGGTGATAAAACACTACACATGTACTGCACAGGGCAGTTTTGCGGTTTTATAGGCACGGGCGCTATCTACGATACCGGTGGTGTAATTACCAATACCGGTACAGATAAATTTGCATCTACAACCAACAACATAAGCACAGTTGGCCTTACCAATATAGTGGTAACCTTTGGCTGGCGTTGCGTGGGCCAAACCGATGTTGATTACGCTAACATGCGTTACAGCATTAACGGTGGCACTAACTGGATTGATCTTCCTACTAAATACCAAAACCAAAACAACTGGGCTTGCGCATCGGTTACGTTACCTGCCACATGCGAAAACATAAGCACTTTAAAACTTGGTTTCCGTTGGAGGAATAATAACGATGGCGTTGGTTCTGACCCTACAATTGCTATTGACGATTTTGTTGTTACTGCCGGCAGCGGTGGCGGTGGTTGCAGCGGTTCTGTTCAGTTTACACTTGCTAATCCTGCTCCATTTGTTCCTACTACCAACATTACAGGCAACGTAGACCTTTGCCAGGGCGATGTTCTTACCCTATCTGCAACAAACGCTAACAACTGCACCCCTATTACTATTACAGGTGGTGGTACATACAGCTTAACCTGCCAAAATCAGGCCGGTTGTTCGGGTACATCAGCTCCTGTTGTTGTTACTATGGTTAACGACCCTGTAGCCAACTTTAGCTATACACAAATAGATAACTACACCGTTGATTTTACCAGTACAGGCTCTGGGGCCACAACCTACAACTGGATTATCTCTGACAACACAGTTGGCAATAGCTCTAACCTATCCTACGATTTTTCTTCAGAGGGCACATACAGTGTAACACTTATTGTGACCAATGCCTGCGGCAGCGATACTATTGTTATTCCGGTAATTGTTGTTAAAGTAGGATTAAATGAGTCTGCTGTATTCTCAGCATTCGATTTGTTCCCTAACCCTGCAAGCAACCAGGTAATGCTGCAGTTAAGCGCCGTTAAGCCTGTTAATGGTGTTATTAAAGTAGTAACTCCAATGGGCCAGATAGTAGCCGAAGATGTAGTTAAGTTCAACGGCTCATTCAACAAAACATTTGATATTACAAACCTTGCACGTGGTATATACTCTATTGTTATTACTACAGAGGGTAAATCATTCAGCAGGAAATTAGTAGTTGAGTAATTTTTAGGTTAGTTCATATTTTTATGCAAGCGGCTCGGGAAATCCCCGGGCCGTTTGCGTTTCAAGAAATTCTTAAATATGATTTACATATGACAATTAACATATTTTAACAAAAATATTGCACCCACTTTTAAACCCTTGTTACAAAACACAGTCATAACCCCACAAAACACACACAATGAAGCTGAACAAGAATTTAGCGGTGAGCGAAACCGGTTTCATATTTAACCCTACCAGCGGCGACTCTTTTACTGCCAACGAGATAGGCACTGAAATAATAAACCTGATGAAGGAGAGCAAAAATATTGCCGATATAAAAAACGTGTTGCTTGATAAATATGATGTAGAGGGCAGCCAGCTTGAAAAAGATGTAGACGATTTTATAGTATTGTTACGCGACAACAATCTGATACAGCATGAACGCTAAGAAACGCCAGCTTACTGTTGCTGTTACAGGCTTAAACGCTATTGACAGTCCCGGCCCGGGCGTAGCCGTTATACGCGGTGTGCGCGAGTGTGCCGACTGGGATGTACGCATAATAGGCTTATCGTACGAGAGTTTAGAGCCGGGTATTTACATGGAAGGTGTTTGTGATAAGGTGTATCAGATACCCTACCCCGCAGCAGGAACAGAGGCTATTCTTAACCGTATAGAGTACATACACGAGCAGGAAAACATTGATGTTTTAATACCCAATTTTGATGCGGAGCTTTACAACTTTATCAAGCTATCGCCCAAGTTGGAAGAAATAGGCATACACACTTTTTTACCTACCACCTCACAGTTTGAGGCCCGCGATAAAATGAACCTGTTTGAGTTTGGCAAAAAGCACGGCTTTTATGTGCCCAAGCAAATGGTAATTTACAGCGTAAGCGAACTGCCAAAAGTAGCAGAAGAGCTAGGCTACCCATTAGTAGTAAAAGGTAAGTTTTACGATGCCATTATAGCCCAGACATTAGAGCAGGCACAAAAGGCTTTTCATAAGCTGAGTGCTAAATGGGGCACACCTATTATCGTTCAGGAGTTTATTAATGGAACAGAGATTAACGTTGCCGCACTAGGCGATGGCAAAGGGGGTACAATAAGCGCCATACCTATGCGCAAAATGTACATTACCGATAAAGGCAAAGCATGGGCAGGTATTACATTGGAAGACGATCGCTTTTTAGACATGGCCCGCAAGTTTTGCAAAGCAACTAAATGGCGCGGTGGATACGAGTTAGAGATTATGCTTTCTATAGACGGGAAGCCCTATATAATGGAAGTAAACCCACGTTTCCCTGCATGGATATACCTAACAGTAGGCGCAGGCCAAAACCAACCCGCAGCGCTTGTAAAAATGGCATTGGGGCAGGATGTAAAACCATACGACAAGTATGCAATTGGCAAACTGTTTATCCGTTACTCGTGGGATTTGATAACAGACATTGAAGATTTTCAAAAAATATCAGCCTTTGGCGAGTATTAAAGGCCTTCCCAATTAAAAATTAGTACGAGAATATTTATTGTGTAAAGTAGGATTATGGAAAAATTAAAGTATGAACGTCCGTTTATCAAGAAGCTTAATGCAGGTTTGATGAACAAATTCGGTACCCGTACCGAATACACCCCACATACCCATATAGACGGGGTTCCTGTTAAGGAACTAATTGCAAAATACGGTTCGCCGGTGTTTGTAATCAGCGAAAAACAAATCCGTAAAAATTACCAGAATGCCGTGCGTGCTTTTAAAACACGCTACCCTAAAGTGCAGTTTGCATGGAGCTATAAAACCAATTATATAAACGCGGTTTGCAACGTGTTCCACCAGGAAGGTTCATGGGCCGAAGTAGTATCAGGCTTTGAATACCAAAAAGCTAAAGGCAACGGCGTACCGGGCAACAAAATAATTTTTAACGGTCCTGATAAAACCGTTGAAGAACTGGAAATGGCTGTTAACGATGGTGCTATGATACACATTGACCATTTTGACGAGCTATACGAATTACAGGAGCTCCTAATCCGCCTGAATAAAAAAGCGCGCGTAGCTATCCGTGTAAATATGGATACCGGCATTTACCCCATGTGGGACCGTTTTGGCTTTAACTACGAGAGTGGTCAGGCATGGAATGCCATTAACAAAATTATGGCTACCGATAATTTAGAACTTACCGGTCTGCATTGCCATATTGGTACTTTTATGTTGAGCCCTGCTGCGTATGGCGTAGCTGCATCAAAGCTTAGCGACCTTGCCATGAACATAAAAAGCCGCTTTGGTAAAACCATTCAGTACCTTGATTTGGGTGGTGGCTTTCCATCAGCTAATACACTAAAAGGCTCTTACCTGCCCGGTGCTGATATTGTACCTTCAATTGATGATTTTGCCGAGGTGATTACCTCTACCCTATTGAACTATGGCTACAAGCAAGATGAGTTGCCATTGTTGATTTTAGAAACAGGTCGTGCCCTTATTGACGATGCCGGTTATTTACTTGGCAGCGTATTAGCCACCAAACGCCTTAGCGATGGACGCCGCGCTACCATTATGGATTTTGGAGTTAACATACTATTTACCGCATTCTGGTACGACCATAAAATATCGCCTGCGCAGGAGTTTACCCACCATACCGAAGACATGGTACTATACGGCCCCTTGTGTATGAATATTGATGTAGTGCGTGAAAGTGTTAGCCTGCCGCTACTTAACAAAGGCGACCAGGTAGTGGTGCATAAAGTAGGTGCCTACAACATGACCCAATGGATGCAGTTTATACAAATGCGCCCCAACGTGGTAATGATTGATGTAAACGGCCAGCCGCATATAATTCGTAACAAAGAAACCATAGACACTTTGCACGATATGGAAGTACTGCCCGAATATTTAAAAAAGTTTGAATTATAGTGTTGAATAATTCCCCTTTGCACAATTAAAAGCGCGGGGCTAATTATATATTATTGGTAAAAATTAAATTACAGGTTGATTAAAAAACACGACATACAAATGTTAGTTGAGGGTATAGTTAACAGCTATGCCCAAATCTTCTTCTCTATAGATAAAGTCTTAGGGTTGATACTAATGGTTTGTACTTTTCTTGACCCTGTATTAGGCGTTTGTGGCCTGTTTGCTGTTGCAGTTGCAAACCTGCTTGCGCACATACTAGGCTTTGATAAAACGCAAATACGCGAAGGCATTTTTGGTTTTAACGCGCTATTGTTAGGCATGGCAATAGGTTACGATTACAGGCTTACTCCTGCCTTTTGGGTTGTACTGGCTTTTGCTACTTTACTTGTATTAATTATACAGGCATGGCTTACCGGAATGCTTAGTAAGCAAGGCCTGCCTATACTTAGTCTGCCTTTTATACTTACCGCTTATTTAGTTGTATTAGCCGTACGCCAAACCCATTTGCTTGAGGTGGTTAACCACAATGCATACCTGCTAAACAATAGCTTTTTCAATCCTTATGGGCTGTTGGATACATTAGAGAACGGGTCAAAAGCGCTATCATTTTCAAACATGATAAAAGGCTATTTTTTATCGTTAGGCGGAATATTTTTCCAGGCTAAACTAGCTACCGGAATCCTGGTTGGGTTGGGCTTGCTTTACCACTCGCGTATAGCATTCAGCTTAACACTGCTTTCTTTTTGTTGGGCATGGATTTGTCTTGATTATGCGGGCGCAGAAATGCAATGGCTTAAATACCAGGCAGGCGCTAACTTTATATTTTTAGCTATTGCTGTTGGGTGTTTTTACATCGTCCCATCGGTGTATTCATACCTGTCGGTTTTGGTGTTAGTGCCGCTAACTATAATGGCGCATTTAGCGTTCTTCAAAATATTTAGCACATGGATGTTACCGGTATATACCCTGGCATTCAGCTTTGTTACTATTGTGTTTTTAGCTATGCTGCGCACACGCTTAGTGCATAAACATTTGCAGCTAGCGGTAATACAATATTACTCGCCGGAGAAAACTATTTACAAATCGCTAAGCTCTGTAGCTCGCTACAAAAACAATTTGTTCAAACACATACAGCTACCCTTTTGGGGCGATTGGTTTGTGTCGCAAGGGCATAACGGAAAGCACACCCACCTTGGCGATTGGAGCAAAGCATTCGACTTTATTATTCTTGATTCTGAACTAAAACAATACCATAACGGGGGTACAGAAAAAGAAGATTATTACTGCTATAACAAACCCGTTATTGCTCCTGCCGAAGGACATGTTGTTGAGGTTGTAGACTACATTGATGATAACGATGTGGCAGGCATGAACATGCAGAAAAACTGGGGCAATACCATTGTTATAGACCATGGTAACAACATATACAGCCAGCTTAGCCATTTAAAGAAAGACAGCTTTAAAGTACATGTTGGCAGCTATGTTAAGAAAGGCGATGTTATTGCAGCATGTGGCAACTCGGGCCGTTCTCCTGAGCCACACATACACTTCCAGTTGCAGCAAAGTCCCAAGGTTGGTGCTAAAACATTAGACTATCCACTATCCTATTATTTGCTGAAAGAGAACAATAACCTACAGCTTAAAACATTTGAAAAGCCTGAAGAAGGCCAGTGTATATCCAATATAAATACCACACCGCTACTTACCAAAGCCTTTGGTTTAACACCGGGCATGAAGTTTACCTACAAGGTAGAAAGGGCCGGCAAAGAAGTTGAAAACGAATGGGAAGTTTTTACCAACGCTTATAACCGTACCTACATATATTGCTACACTACCCAGTCGGTTGCATATTTTGTGAACGATGGTACGCTGTTTTACTTTACCGATTTTGAGGGCGATATAGAGTCTGCCTTGTATGCCTTTTACTTGGCTGCTTACAAAGTATTGCTTGGTTACTACAAAGGCATTCTGGTTGAAGATAATTACCCACTTACAGAGTTTAACAATTCGGCAGTAATGATGGTACAGGATTTTATTGCTCCATTTTACCGCTATGTTAAAGCTGAATACACTATAGAACATGTCACATGCGACAATAAGCATAACCCCACCAATATTACCTTACAGGCTACTGCTACAGTAAAATTTGTTGGCAACACCTATAAGCAAAATGCTTTTACGCTGATAATTGAAAACGATAAGGTAGCCCGTATTGAGGCCACATTTGGAAAAGATAAATTAATAGCAACATGCGTTTAATTGTACTGTACATACTATTATTTGCTGTTGGTGCCTTACAGGCGCAAAAATGGGTGTATACTCAAATAGACAGTGCCAGCTACGCACAATATAAATCCAACGATATTAAAGGCATACGCAAAACGCTGAAAAAAGCAGCTGAAAATAATATCGATTTTTACCACCTGCAATTATGCGCAGGCAGCGTATTTTACAATAAAGGCAAATACGAAAAAGCGGCGGTACATTTTAACAAAGCGCTTAAGTTTTTCCCTGCTGATAGCCTAGCACGGGAGTATCTGTACTATACACACAGCTTTACCGGCAACACTTTTGAAGCACAGCGCACAGGTGATAAATTAATTCCATCGCAAAAGCAACGCCTGGGTTATAAATTAAAAGCAACCCAATCTATCTCACTTAGCGGAGGCTATGCTATTAGCGACAATGAAGCTACAAATGGCGGTATAGAGCTATGGCAACCGGGAGTAATAAATGGAGAAACACGCCAGTTAAACAGCACCGGTTTTGTACAGTTGAGTTTGGTAAACAACCTATCTAAAAACGTAAAGCTAATTAGCGCTTATAACTATGTAGGGTTAGGCACTACCTACCGTGTTGATGCTACTTTTTTTGATAGCACATCTAACTATACCACACACCAGAATTCGTTGTACCTGTCGCCGGTATTTTATTTAGGCAAAGGTTGGTCAATTGCTCCTGCAGCACATCTTACCCACTTTGCATATAAAGCATACCGCAGGGCTTATGAAAGCGGTATTCCCAAAAACACAACAGATACAGTGCGCAGCACACTTTTTTATGGTGGATTGGAATTTGCCAAACGGTTTACAGGCGGCAGCGCATCATTAGCGGCAGGTGTTTCTAACTTTGATGGAAGGATTATACATGCCGATGCAGGCTTAGTATATTACCCTTTAGGCAATACCAACTTGTACGGTGTTACCCATTTTTTATTACTAAAAGATATTCTTAATCCCTACGTTGCAGTAACACAAAAGGTTGGTTTTAAAATGGCTAAAAAACTTTGGGGCGAACTGGGTTTTGCTAAAGGGCAATTACGTTATTTTGCAGAGGGCAATGGCTTTACCATTTACAATATACCCGATGAGATTACAATGAAATTATCTGCCACGTTAAACTATTACCCCACTAAGCACGTCAATGTATTTATAGGGTATGCCTACTTGCAAAGAGAGGGAGGGTATAGCCAATCGTTTGGGGCAGGTAATGAATTTACATATAGAACTTACTATAATAACCATTTTATATCAACCAGAATAACCTTTACACCATGATACGCAACATTTTAACCCTGATTTTGGCCTGCACAGTAAGTATGGCCATAGCCCAAGACAATAAAAAGCTGCAAGACGCTTTTACGGCAAGCTATACCCACGAGTATAACCTTGACTACAAAAAGGCAATTGATGTGCTTAAGGCAGAGTATGGCAGCGGCACCTACGAGCTTAACCTGCGTCTTGGCTGGCTGTATTACCTTAATGGTGATTTTGCCGTGTCGGTAGATTATTACCAGAAAGCGGTAAACCAAATGCCGGGTGCTATAGAGGCAAGGTTTGGTGTGGTATATCCGTTATCTGCCCTTAATAAGTGGGACGATGTTGCTAAGCAATACGAAGAGATTTTGAAGATAGACCCCAACCAGGTTACGGCTAACTACCGCATGGGGCTTATTAGCTACAACAAGGGCAACTTTAAACAAGCCAAGCCGTTTTTTGATAAATACCTTGCGTTGTACCCGTTTGATTATGATGCCAACCACATGGCAGCATGGACCAACCTTAACCTTGGTAAAACTGCAGAAGCGCGCACTCTATTTAACAAAGCATTGCTTTTAAAACCAGGAGACTCAAGCGCGTTAGATGGCTTGGGTCGTTGTAAATAATATCGGTTGAAAGTATTGAAGAGCCTGTAGGAAACTACGGGCTTTTTTTATTGTTCCTCCTGAAGGAAGTTAGTTATCTCTACAAACTCAGCTACAGATAGCTGCTCTGCGCGCTGGGTAAACAAGCGGTGCTCGCGCCCCTTAGCTAACGATGAAAGCCCGTTACGTAGCATTTTACGGCGTTGGTTAAAGGCCAGCTTTATAACGGTCTTAAACAGCTTCTCGTCGCAATCCAGTTTCTCTACATTGTTGCGTACCAAACGGATCACTCCCGAATCTACTTTAGGTGGTGGAATAAACACCGTAGGGGGTACATCAAATAAATATTCAATATCGTAAAACGCTTGTAGCAGCACGCTTAAAATGCCATAGTCTTTATTGCCCGGAGGCGATGCTATACGCTTGGCTACTTCCTTTTGAAACATGCCAGCACACTCTGTTACAAGGTGTTTCTCATCATAAACCTTAAATAATATTTGTGATGAAATGTTGTATGGAAAGTTGCCTATAATGCCTATGGGTTGCCCGTTATTAAAGGCATTCAAATCCATTTGCAAAAAGTCGCCCTCTATAATTTTACCGGCTAACTGGGTATAATTTTTCTTCAGGTAGTCAACCGATTCGGTATCAATTTCGGCAACGTATAAATCAAACCGTGTATCGTTAAGCAGGTGTTGGGTAAGCACTCCCGTACCGGGACCAATCTCCAGCAAGCGCTTGTAACCACCATGCCCTGTTAGGCACTCCGCAATATCGCGGGCTATATTGGCATCGTTTAAGAAGTGCTGCCCTAAATGTTTTTTAGCCCGTACCGGATGCATTAGTCTACAATTTTTAGCAATGTGCGGAATGCGACAAATTTGCCCTTGTACCTCTTCTCAGTCTCGGCCTGTAAGGCAGGGGCGTAAGTAGCACGGTAAATCTCATAATCGCCAATATCATTAACAAGGTATTGTACCGAGTAGGTAAAACCATCGGCTGCTTCTTCAGACATAACACGGGCAAAGCGGTATTCAACAAACATATTGGTGGCCATAACAGCGGGGATATGTTCATTCTTCATCCATTCCAGCCAATCTAAATGAACATCGGCATCAATGTTAATGGTAACGTTGTAAATAATCATAGTGTGGCCTCGGCAGGAATCGAACCTGCATTTAGGGCTTCGGAAACCCTCGTACTATCCATTGTACTACGAGGCCAATGGTGTGCAAAGATAGTACAAAGCAATAAAATGAGGTTTTACTCCTTATCACTCATAATAAACTCCAGCTTGCCGCCTTCTAAAATGTCTTTATGGCTGATAAAAGGAGTTGTAAGCTCCTTACCATTTAGCAGTATCTGTTTAACGTAAACATTGCCCTCGCTTTGGTTTTGGGTATCAACGGTAAACGTTTTGCCATTGTCCAGTTTAAGGGTAGCTTTTTTAACCATTGGGCTGCCAACATAGTACTTACCATCTGCAGGGTTAAGCGGGTAAAAACCCAATGCCGAAAACACATACCATGCCGACATTTGGCCGCAGTCTTCATTACCGCAAAGGCCACCATTAGTATCGTTGTACATGGTGCGCATAATCTTGCGAACCATAGCCTGTGTTTTAGCCGGTTTACCCGCCGCTGAATATAAGTAGGCAATATGATGGCTCGGCTCGTTGCCATGTGCATACAAACCTATCAGGCCCGATACATCAGGAGGAGCCCCCGGGCCTAAATCTAGTTTTTGGGTAAACAGGGTATCAAGGCGCGATACAAAGCGGTCTTTGCCGCCCATTAAGGTAATTAGCCCATCCACATCGTGCGGAACAAACCAGGTATACTGCCATGCATTACCCTCGGTGTATTCAGGTTGCTTATTGGTAGCAAACATTGGGTTGAAGGGCGATACCCAATCGCCATTGCTGCGCTTGCCACGCATAAAGCCTGTGCTTTTATCGTAGTAGTTTTTGTAGTAGTTAGCGCGAGACATAAACAAATCGTAATCGGCAGTTTTGCCAAGGGCTTTTGCTACCTGTGCTATGCACCAATCGTCGTATGCATATTCCAATGCTTTAGAAACACTCTCGTGTTCTTTGTCTGATGGTATGTAATTGTTAGTGCCCATAGGCTCCAGCTCTATGCTGTTTGTCAACGCTAGGCCATCAGCCTTAACATTAAACGTGTGCTTTATTTTCTTCGCCCTTATTTCTAGTGGAACCCAAACAATATTTACTCCCGGATATAGCGTAGTAGACATTTTACCAACAGCATCGTTATCCCATGTAATATCTGCAGTGGTAGGTTTGCCTAAGTATTCAATTTCCAGCTTAACAAAACGCTTCTGGGTTTTACCATCTATACCAATGGCAAACTCTTTTTCTACGGTTAGTTTATTGGCTAATTCATATTGATGTACAAAGAAGAAATCGCGGCTACCGGCATCTTCGCCCTCTACTTTAAACTTAACAGGTTGCCCGCCGTTGGTAAGGCTCATGGGAACTTCCAGATACATCATACCAAAAACATCCTGGTACTGGTCTATAAACGTTGGCCTGAATGATAACTTGGAGCCATCTGCACCTTCTTTAACCCAACCGGTAGAAGTAGAATCTTTAAAGGAGTTAAAATCGAATAGCTTTTTACCATTGGCATATAAATCGAATTTATGTGCACCAAGGTTTGAAGCCATACCTGCCAGCCAAACATAGGTAACTATTTTAGCGCCCTTGTTGGTGAGTGCAGGGGCTTGCCATTCTATAACACGGTTACCATCGCCAGAGCGTGCTATAATGCTGCTATGTGCCAACGGGTGCGCTGAATGGTATGCCAACTGTTGACCACTGATAGTAGTACCATATCCAGGAGCTACTAATTCATCTGCCAGTAAATATTTATTCTCAGGGAAACGGTATTCTTTTTTCAGAAAAGCCACAGCATCATTAAACGGTTGCGGTGCTGATGATGCATAAAACTCCAGGCCATTTTTGCCGCTAAAGGCGCTCTTCTTCATGGCTTCATACGCCTTGTTAATATCAAAGCCCGGAATGCCTTTCAAATACGCATCGGTAATAACGGGGATAGAGTGGTAGCCAATCATGCAATTGGTTTCGCAGCCTTGTAATGTCCACACAGGCAGCAAGCCTCCCTGCTCCTGAAAGCTCATCAGCGAGTTAACCATATCGGGCACACGCTTGGGTTGTGTTATGGTAAACAGAGGGTGCTCTGCCCTGAAGGTATCCCATAACGAGAACGTGCAATAGTTGGTAAACGAGCCTATATGCACCTGGTCGTCAGGCCCGCGGTACTGGCCATCAACATCGCAATAAGTTGTTGGCGCAAGCATGCTATGGTACATGGCGGTGTAAAAGGTAGTTTTATCACCCTCGGTAATCATGTCCACATCAACCTTTTCCAACTCTGTTTGCCATGCTGCTTTGGCTGCGGCGCGTATATCATCAAACGATTTATCGCTTGCTTCGGCAGCCAGGTTTTTCTTAGCTCCTTCAATGCTTACACACGATATTGCAACCTTAACAACTATAGGTTGCCCATCTTCTGTATTAAAACGTAGTACCGAAAAAACATCCTTCCCCTTGGCATTATTCGCTTTATTATCTACCGATGCTTTTGGCCCCACATAGCTGCTGCTAAACGGTTTTGAGAAGGTAGCGGTAAAAAATATTTTTTGGTTATTGGCCCATCCTTTAGAAAAACGGTAGCCCGAAATCTGGTTTGTACCATCAACCTGTATAAAGGTTTCCAGCGGGGTATCATCATTACCATAGCCAAGGTTTATTACAATATCGGCCTCTGCACTTTTAGGAAATGTGTAGCGCTGCACCCCTACCCTATTGGTTGCCGTAAGCTCGGCCTTTATCTTTTTATCGTCGAGTATAACCGAGTAATACCCGGCCTCTGCTTTCTCGTTAGTATGCTTAAATTTTGATGCGTAGCTACGTGCCTCGGGTGGGTTAACACTAACGCCGGGCATAAATAGTATATCGCCCAAATCGGCACAGCCCGTACCGCTTAAATGGGTATTGGCAAAGCCAATAATTTTATCCTCGCTGTAATGGTAGCCGCTGCACCAGTCCCAACCCTTACGGCCATTGTCAGGACTTAGCTGCACCATACCAAACGGCACGGTAGCACCGGGATAGGTATGCCCATGCTCGGCAGTGCCTATCATTGGGTTTACATAATCTACCGCCGGTTTTTGGGCAAACAATGCGGCGGGCAACAGTATGGCGAGTAATAGCTTTTTCATGAGCGTAAGATAATAAAAAACCTCACCCCAAACCCCTCTCCTAAAGAGAGAGGGGCTTAAATAATATTATCTTAATTTAGCTACATAATTTACTTTTAGCATGAAACGACTAATCCCTATACTGCTTACTGTTGTAGTGTTTTTTACCGCTTTTACCATGCTTGACAAGCCGGCAATACGCGATGCCAAATGGATGCTGGGCCGGTGGGAAAATGTATCTTCTAACGGTACATTGATTGAGGCATGGCAAAAACAAAACGATACAACTTATACAGGCTTCAGCCATTTTATTATTGGTAAAGACACCGTGTTTTCTGAACAGATACGTATGGAACAACACGGCAAAGAACTATTCTACATGCCATCGGTAAAAGACCAGAATGGAGGTAAGCCAATTATATTCAGAGCATCGCTGCACAACAAAAAGCAGTTGATTTTTGAAAACCCGCTGCACGACTTTCCTCAAAAAATAAGCTACTCGCACCCTACCAAAGATTCACTAGTTGCTGAAATATCTGGCACCGAAAAGGGCAAGTTTAAAAGCCAGAAGTTTTCGATGGTACGATCAAAATAGTAGTTGTGGCGTTTGACCAAGTGTTTTTCAGGCAAAAAACAAACCCCATTTGCCGGCGTGACAAACAGGGTTTATTAAAGCAAAAACTAATCTATGAAAAATGGTACTATTCTTTAACCGGCTTACGGCAGTCTAAATGTTTTGATACCGAGAGTACTGTGTAATTGTAAATTGTTAATCTAAAGGTACATCAACATAAAGGCCATAGCAAGAACACATTTTGGGGTTTATCGGAAAGCCGCGTATAAAATTACCGTTAACCCTTTTGTAAATACTGATAATAACATATCTTTGAGTCCCTTACCTTTTAACCAACCATGAAATACATTTTTACCCGCAGCTTTGTGTTGCTTTTTGCTTTAGTTGCTTTGTTTACTGCTGATACAACAGCTCAAAACCTTGGCAACGTTGGCATTGGCACCATGAACCCCGACAGTACGGCTATTCTTGATTTAGTATCGACCAAGCTGGGTTTTTTAGCCCCCCGCATGAACACCGTTCAGCGCGACGCTATTGCCAACCCCGCGCATGGCCTTACCATTTTTAACGTGCAAGACAGTACCATACAATACTGGAACGGCGTGTGCTGGTTAAACGTGTACCAGGTAGATTGTAACGACTGTTACTTTAATGCTAACCTTAGCGCAAGTGGTGATACTATAGACCGTGTAGTTAGTGATTCAGTAAGTGTTACCCTTACGTTGAATCAAACAACAGGCAGCCCGCAAAACATTGCGGTTAACATTTTAAGCCAGTTGCCACAAGGTGTTACGTATACCATAAACCCTAACCCGCAAATGAGCAGCGGCACGGTAACCATAACATTCCACGCTACGCCTTTTGCGCAAAGTGGCACCTACCCGGTGGTGATACAATCGCTATGCGGGCCCAATATTGTAAACCAGGTTTTCTCTTTATATATAGAGCCCTGTTACATACTTAACGTTATCAACTCGGCACAAAACTATAACCTCTCTGCCGACCTTTACGCTACTTACTTAAACGTACCAACTAACACTCCTATTTGTGTTACAGCTATTGTAAACACAGGTGTTACGCTCCAAAGCGGAAGCACCGGTTTGCCAACATTTACAACAGGCAACTTACCTGCAGGTTCCTTGGTGGCAATTATAAACAACGGCAATATTTTAGGCCACGGTGGCGATGGCGGCATAGCCAACGACCCAACAGCTAACCCTCCTTTAACAGGCGCAGGTTATGATGGTGGCGATGCAATATCGCTTACCCTGCCTGCTACTGTTATAAACAACTTTAACATATGGGGCGGCGGCGGCGGCGGCAACGCTATGGCATTCCGCATTGGGGTGCAAGTTGGCCCTGTGTTTTTAGGCGCGCTAATTGGCGGCGGCGGCGGCGGCGGTGCCGGCGCAGGTTTGGGTGGCAACACACAAAATATTATTGGCTTATCGTTCTACTCTCCGGGAACTAACGGCACTGCGGGGCAGTTTGGCGTACCGGGCATTGGCGGTATTTTAAACTTTCCAATACCAATTACACTGGGGCCTGTTACCATTACCCTTAACCCCTATGTTTTGGGTGGAGATGGCGGCGCTTACGGCTTCCCCGGAAACATTGGCACTTTTGCTTTAAACCTATCGGCTAGTGTTACTATTAATATTCCATTTATTGGTCCTGTAACTGTACCTATTGTAAACAACCTTAACATACCTATACCGGTACCTGTACCTAACCCCGGCAACAGCGGCTACGCTATACGCCGTAACGGTAACAACTGTAACGTTCCGGATAATAACTACAACACAGCATTCTTAAAAGGACCGGTAGGAAACTAAAAAGTAATCAGAGGTCAGTAGTCAGTTATCAGAAAAATTAAAGAATTAAGAAATGAAAAAATTTAAAAATATACTGGTTGCATTAGTAGTAATGTTTTCGTTTACCACATTTGCGCAAAATGCTTTTGAAGGGGAGATACGTGTTACTACCAGCAACAAAGACCTTAATGAAACCGCCACTGTTACCTGGCTGATGAAAGGCGGCAACAATAAGCTGGTGTTTAACACCGTTACCAAAGGCGAACCTTATACCTACACCATCATTATACCTGCAAACGGCATTAACGCTGTTATGTTGACCGAGGTACAAGGTAAAAAAGCACGTTACGATATTCCGCTAAGCAGCATGAATAACGCTGCATTGGCTATCTACTATAAGTTTACCGAGACTGGTGTTACCGAAAGTGTAATTGGCTACACAACTACGCAAGTGGTTATTGAAGCACCGGGCACTACCACTACCTGCAAAGTGGCCGAAATAAAAGGCCTTAAGGTAGCCGACTTCCCCCTTATGTTTAAAATGGGTGGCGTGATGAAGGCTTTTGCTGATAAAAACTACAACGGTATACCGCTTAGTATTTCTACACTTGATAGCCGCACAGGCGAGTTAAAATTCACTCAAAACATAGAGAGTATTACTCCACGTGCCATTGGCGACAATGAGTTTGTTATTGGTGCTGAATGGGTAACGCCTAAGTAGCAGCAGAGATCAGAAGTCAGAAAATATTATAGCCTCCGCAACTGTGGGGGCTATTTTTTTTTGGCCTTTTCTTTTTATCTTGCCCATAAAACTAATTATCAAACAGATATTATGAACTTAAAAACTATTATGCTTGCCGCATTGTGCTTTGCAGGTAACACCCTTTTTGCCCAAACGCTTACTATAAAAGAGGGGGCGGCTTTTAAATCTACCAAATACTCCGCCCACACAAAACTCTCAGATAGCGATGGTAAAGGCAATTTGATTACAGTATACTCCGATGGTTCAGATAATTATGTAAACTCATTAGAAACTGTTGCAATTGTTACTACTGATGAAAACTTAAAATCGACTGTAAAGGTTGTTGATGCTGCAAAAAAATCGGGCAGAAGCCTCAAAAGCGGTGGTTTAGGGGTGTTTAATGATAAGGTTATCATCTTTGGAAACGATAAGGGAGATAGCAAAGACTGGCCCTATTCTGTTTTTGCTATAGACAAAGATGGCAATATTGATAAGTCGAAAGAAATTGTAATGAAAACCAGCTTTAATGTGATGCTGGCAAACGGAAGCATATTTTTTACCAAAGGCTTTTCAAAATCGCCAAACAACAAATATGGTGCCGTATATACTATCTACAGCAGCAAGAAAAATTCTACCATTATTAGCATAGCTGTATTTGACAACGACATGAACATTGTATCAAACGCTATGGTAACAGTGCCCGACTATAAAGGCTCCGGATATATGACCAAAGTACTTGTTGATGATAATGGCAACGCAATAGGTGCCATTAAAGAAGTGCCTGAAGTTATACCCACCTTTAAAGGCAAATACAGCAATAATTTGTACAGCGTTATCCTTAAAAAAGGTGCTGATGATATTAACCTTATTACATTACCATCTACAGCAGCTGCATATGCAACGCTAGATATAGAAGCTATTGGAAATAACAAATACGCTGTGTATGGTATTTACGGAAAAACTCCCGGCGGTGCTAATATTGATGGTGCTAATGCTTTTATAGTAGACATAGATGGCAAAGCCGAAGCAACGGCTGATATAACCGGGGCTGATAAGTTTAACATTTTTTCTAAAGGTAAACTTGAGTTGGTTAGTGGCGAATTTAAATACAGAGTTTTACCATCAGTAAAAACAAAAGACGGTGCCATTTTTATTGTTCAAAAACAACAAACCGCCCCCCCCATCAAGCATTAATGGTGCAGAACCCCTGCGACATTATATGGACGTTTACCTTGTTAAGGTAAGCAGCAAAGGCATTGAGTGGGATATAAGGATACCCGCATTTACCAGCAATGCACCAAGCTTTCAGTTGTCATATAATGCGGCAAAAGACATGCTCTTTTTAGTGTATCATGCTAATGCAGGAATGAAGTTTACTTCGGAAGAAGATTTAACACCAAGAGAATCTAACAACTCTGCTAAAGGGGCATATTATGTAGTGGCTATTGACGGAAAAGGCAAAATAAACGCAGCCGACGAAACAACCGAGAAATATGATAATGCTAAAGGTGGATATGTTATTGGAAATACTATTTACGAATACTTAATGATACCCGGATTTACGTTTCAGGAAAAAATAAGAAAAGTAGTAATTGAATAATTATCACTAATAACATTACAAAGCCCCTGCAATTACAGGGGCTTTTTTATATCTACAAGGCGACAATTAAATTATACCTTAACTCGCTTATGCGCGCTTATTTGGTTGTACACAGCATCCCATAAATTAATGCGCATTTGCAACGCTTTTATTACCGCAGCCTCTGCCTCTGCCCACTTATCAGCATCGTTACCGCAAAGTTGCTCCGTCATTTGCAACGCCAGATGGCTATGGTGGCCTCCATCAACCTCTATATGCCTGTCCAGGTAATACTTAAACGTACTTATTACTTCTGGAAAGTTGTTGTCCATATCGTTAATAATAGAAATGAACATGCCCGGTATAAGGTCTTCCCTGCCAAAAGTAAATACTGCTGCTAATAAGTGTGGCTTTTGGCTGTTTATTATATCAAAAGTAAACCCGACAAAGCGGGCAGCTCCCTCGTCAATTTCAGACTTTTGCATAGCCTCTTCTACGGTAAGCCCACTCTGTATAAGAGCAACAAAATTCTTTATTGGTGCAGTGTCGGCATCGCATTGTTGCATTGCCTTTAGGTAAAGTTCAAAATGACTTATGCGGTTTCCATTTTCGTCAACATCACTTTCTTCGCCCACCACAATTTCATTTATTAAGTAGCGGGTATTGGCATCGCCCTTGGGCACCCATGGCACTGTTGTGCAGGTAAGCTCATTTTGTAATGATTTAAGGAGCGACATAAAATCCCACACGGCATAAACATGAAACTTCATAAAAAGGCCAACGTCTTCTACCGTTTTAATAGTACCGTAAACTTTATGATTGATTATTTGCTGCCTGTAAGGCTCAATAGCCTGTTTTAGCTTTTCAATATGTAACATTAAACTATTATACTTTTATTATGATTGCTTTCTAACCAGGTCCGTTTGTACGTGGATAGATTCTTTGTGGATGAGTTGCATCAGGGCTTTTACAAACTCTTCGTCTAACCCTACAGAATTACCAACCGCTGTGCGGGTAGCCAGTATCTCTCTCCAGCGTTTTATCTGGAGTATGGTAACATGGTTCTGGTATTTATACTCGCCAATTTTTTCGGCAATGGCCATACGGCGGGCAATAACACGGAGCATCTCCTCGTCAATGCTATCCATTATACTGCGCAATTCTTCCAGCCTGCTTTGAAACTCCAGGTTGTTACTGTTAGCACTACTTAACTCGAGGCTACTGATTAATGCACTTAATTCTGCAGGAGTTATTTGCTGGCGGGCATCGCTAAGTGCGTTGGCAGGGTTTGGGTGGGTTTCTATCATCAGCCCGTCCATATCCATATACAGTGCCTTTTGGGCAACATCGGCAACCAACTCTGCCTTACCTGCAATATGGCTGGGGTCTACAAACAAGGGCAGCCCCGGAAACATTGTTTTAAGCTCAATAGGAATTTCCCACAACGGGTTGTTTCGGTACTTAGTCTTAGCTATGGTTTGAAAGCCCCTGTGTACAGCTATAATCTTATTTATTCCTGCTGATGCTACACGCTCTATAGCGCCTATCCATAACTGCAAATCGGGCGCTACGGGGTTTTTTACCATTACCGGCACATCAACACCTTGCAGGGCATCGGCAATATCTTGAACTGAGAAAGGGTTAACAGTAGTCCTTGCCCCTATCCACAACACATCAACACCGGCCTTTAGGGCTTCTTCAACATGCTTAGGGGTGGCAATTTCGCAAGCCGATAGCAAACCGTTTTCTTTTGCCGCACTAACCAGCCAGGGCAAGGCAACACTGCCCATTCCTTCAAAACTACCAGGGCGGGTACGTGGTTTCCAAATACCGGCACGCATTATTTTTACCTGGGGAATTTGGGCTATACCTCGCGCTACTTCATGAACCTGCTCTTCGGTTTCGGCGCTACACGGACCCGCAATTACTACAGGTTTATTATCGGTATTTAACCAGCTATGTAAGGGGAGAATATCCAATGCTAATTGTACTTGCTATTAAAAAGCAAATATCGGGCTTTATTGTTTAATAGTTAGTGGTTAGTAGTTAACTGCCTTCCTTTTGCATCAAAAAATGAGCATGTAATAAACTGCAATTAGTCCTTATTTCTCTGACTACTGGTTAACTACCAAGCCGCCATCAATAAATCCAAATCCTTATAAGGTATATTCAGGCTCTCGCCGATGAATTTATTGGTTAGTATACCATTATATATATAAATACCATTACGTACCCCGGCATCGCGTTTTAAAAAGCGTTCCATGCCGCCGCTCTCCCCTATCTTTAATAATATTGGAGCGAAAATGTTGCTCAGCGCATACGATGCTGTGTACGATACCCGCGAAGCGATATTAGGCACACAGTAATGGATAACCCCATGCTTTTTAAATATTGGGGTAGTATGGTTTGTAACGCGCGATGTCTCAAAGCAACCGCCCTGGTCAATACTCACGTCAACAATCACCGCACCTTGCTTCATTTGCTCTACCATTTCCTCGGTAACCACACACGGTGTGCGGCCTTCTTTAGCACGGATGGCTCCAATGGCAAGGTCGGCCTCTTTAAGGGCCTTAGCCAATACCGTAGGCTGGATAATAGAAGTATAAATACGGGTACCTAAATCATTCTGCAGGCGGCGTAGGCGGTACAACGAGTTATCGAACACCTTAACCGATGCGCCCAAACCTATAGCGGCACGGGCAGCATATTCGCCCACCGTACCTGCGCCTATAATAACAACCTCGGTTGGGGGCACGCCCGATATGCCACCGAGCATAGCCGCGCGGCCACCACTGTTAAAGCCGCTTAAATATTCTGCGCCCACAAGCATAGACATGTTACCGGCAATCTCGCTCATAGAACGTACCACGGGGAATATGCCTGCTTTGTCTTTTATAAAATCGAACGATACGGCCGTTACCTTATTCGACATCAGCTTTGCAATATAATTCTCCGGCTGTACTGTCATTTGCAGAGCCGAGAACAGCGTCTGCTTTTTACCCATCATCTCAATCTCAGCTAACGATGGTGGGGCTATTTTTAATACTATATGCGATTGAAAAACCGTTTTGGTATCGTAGGCTATTTGTGCACCGGCTTCGCTATACAGGCGGTCGTCGTAATTGGCTGCCTTACCGGCATTGCTCTCTACCACTACATTATGGCCATTGCTAACCAACAGGCTCACGGCCTCGGGCACTAGCGCCACACGGCTTTCCTGAAAGGTAGTTTCCCTGGGTATACCTATTTGAAGGGCGCTGCGCTGGTGTGCCACCTCCAGCATTTCTTCCTGTGGTAAAAGTCGGCCCAGCTCAGAAAATCCGGGTAATCCCGGTT
>JBIPNX010000137.1:0-5912 GCA_044378145.1 Flavobacteriales bacterium
CCTACCGCGCGGGTATGTAAAAAGTATTGCCACAATAAGTTTAAGGCTGATACCACAAGAAACATTTCTAACGGGAAACCGGCAAATGCCATAACCAGGTAAAACGGCCATGAGAATAAACCCTGAAAAGTTCCCTGGCGCAGGGCGGTAGAAAGGTTATACTCCTCGCTGCTGTGGTGCACCACGTGCGATGCCCAAACGACATTTACCTCGTGGCTAATGCGGTGGAACCAATAGTATAAAAAGTCGAAAGCAAGGAAAGCGATAACATACCACAATATATTTTCAGGTATGGCAGGTATACCAAACATGTCCTGTATAGAAATGTGCTGCTGAATCCAGAAGTAGCTGCCATACACCATCAGGTGGATAAAAATGCCGATTATCTGCTGTATTACGCCTGTGCTGATAGACGATAGCGAATCGTTTAAGCGATAATACTTTTGTTTTGCAAACCGCAGGTAAAGTAATTCAATACCAATAAACCCAAGATAGATGGGTATTACAATCATTGATAAAATTTCGCTGAGCATTTTAAAAATATAAGGTCATCAAATTTAGCAATTAATTATCAAAAAAGCAGGCAAATTAAGTGTCTTAAACTACCTGCCCGCTATTATAAGTTTCAACGTTTTGGTTGTACCGCCGGTTACAAACCGTGCCAGGTAAATGCCTTGCGAAAGTTGGTTTACAGGATACTCAAAAATGGTATTTCCATTTATGTAGAACTGTTGCTTGTCAATCAACGTACCTTGCAGGTTGTACAGCTCCATGTTTGTTTTTTGAGGCTGTGGGGCAGTCAACTCAAACAGTAGCCTGTCGCTTGCCGGTTGTGGGTAAGCCTTAATGCTAAATGCATCGGCCAACTGATTATGCGTGCTAACAAAAACACCTCCCTCTTTATAAACAGATATGCCTTTAAATGTAGCAAACCATTTATAGCTGCTATCGTCTACCACAATATCGTATACATAATTGCTGGCAATGCCCGATGAGCCAAACTGGTACTCGCCCCACATTGCACTATCGCGGCGGGCAAAAGCAAAATCGTTATCGTTTGTGCCTACATATACATCGTCGTTATCATCAAACGTAATGGCCCAAACCTTATCAAACTTAATACCTGTAGTAGCAGAATCTAACACAGTTACAGCCTCAGAAACCGGGTCAAAAACAACCAGGCCGTTATCGGGTAAATCAGACCCTGAGCCCACCCATATTTTACCATCGGGAGCTATGGTTACCTTCTTTACAAAGTCGAAAGGAATAGCACTGTTACCCGGGTTATAAGGAATAAACACCTCCCCTATCGGGTCGAATTTAACAAGGCCAGCGCTGTTAGTGCCTAGCCAAATGGTGCTGTTAACGTTATCTATACTCTCTACCCTGTTTTGGGGTATGTTTGATGTAAGCGTGTTAAACACTACCCAATTGCTATTAGCTGCATCGTACCAAAAAAGTCCGTCGGCCTCGCTGCCCGCCAAAACGTTACCCACAGCATCAGCCTTTATACAAAGGAAATAAATGGGGTTAGCGTTAGTGGTATCTTCGTAATAGGTGGTCCAGTCGGTACCATCAAATTTGGCAATGCCGTTGTTGGTGGCAGCCCAAACATTGTTAAACCCATCAATAGCAACGCCGCGCACAATATTATCGGGCAGGCCCGAGTTGGCTGTGTTGTAGGTTGTCCAGTTATTACCATCGGTTTTAACCAGCCCGTTGTAGGTACCAACCCATTTCATATTGTTTTGGTCAACGGCCAGGCTAATGATAATATTGGTAGGCAGGGCAACGTTAGACGAGTCGAACGTGCGCCACTCCGGTGCTTGTGCATTTAGCAAAGCAGTAATGCAGATAAATAGTGCGGTAAACGCTTTTTTCATAAGGTAAATATAGCAACGGTTTGGCATGTTATATGCAGCTTTTGCACGATTTACCAACCATTACCCTGTGGATTTTTATTTTAGTGTAATTTTGCAGCTTATGCGCCGTTGGCTCCCAATACTATTTATATCGCCCCTATTGTGGCTGGTTGTTGCCTGCCATCAGTTTGCGGGCATACCCGAGCCTACCTCTACCCCGGCAGATAGTGTACCTGTACGCATATCATTTGATGCCAGCCAAACCATATTTCCCGACCATTGGAGGGTATCACCAATCAAAGCCAAAGTAAAGCGCCTGGACCCCGACGAGGAAGAGCGCTCAACCAAATGCATTAAAGACGCAATGGCCAAATACCCAAAAAAGGTTCTTAAAGAGAACCTGACTACGGTATACGTTTTACGGACATTAAATTTTTACGATGTAGGCTTTGGAGCCACCTATTTTGCTAAAAACCTATACATAGCCAACAGCGGCAAAACCAACGGATATACCGATAAATTTATAGAACAGAGCTTCCATCACGAATTCTCGAGCATACTCTTCTTCGCCTACGAATCACTGTTTGATAAAAACAGCTGGATGAGCTGCAACCCCGATGGATTTGAGTATAAAGACGAGGCTACAGGCGGGGTACAATCGTTAAAAGACGATATGGACGGCACCTACTTTTCATCGGTGTATAACAAGCAGGGGTTTATAGACCAGTACTCGCAAAGCAGCATGGAGAACGATGTAAACCAGCTTGCTCAACAGCTTTTTTGCCCAGACGATGGTTTTTGGGCTGTGGTAGACCGCCACCCCAAGCTGCAATGCAAGGTGCAAAAGCTAATTGCTTTTTACCACGCTATTGACCCTACCTTTACTTTAGAATTTTTCAAGACACTTAACCCCGGCTTATAAATGCCCCGCGTACTTATTATTGATAAAATACACCCTTACCTGGCTAAAACATTAAGCCAACAGGGCTTTGAATGTATTGATGCGTCAACCTGGGACAAGGAGCGTTATGCTGAGGAAATTGCCAATTACGAAGGGCTGGTTGTTCGTACCAAAATAAAAATTGACAAGGATTTTATTGATAAAGCCACCAACCTGCGCTTTATAGCCCGTGCCGGGGCAGGTATGGAAAATATTAATGTTGCATATGCTGAGAGCAAGGGTATTACCTGCTTAAGCTCGCCCGAAGGCAACCGCGATAGCGTAGCCGAGCATTGTGTAGCCGTTTTGCTAGGCCTGATGAATAATATTTTGCGGGCCGATAAGGAAATTCGCAACGGGCTTTGGCTTCGCGATGCTAACTGGGGCACAGAGCTGATGGGTAAAACCGTTGGCATTATTGGCTATGGATATATGGGTGAGGCTTTTGCCAAGCGCCTTCAGGGTTTTAGTGTTACCATTTTAGCCCACGATAAATATAAACACGGATTTAGCAATGAATACGTTACCGAAGCAACCATGCTTGATATTTATGAAAAGGCTGATGTGGTTAGCCTGCACTTACCGTTGACCGAAGAAACGCATTACTACGCCAGCAAAACCTTTTTCAGCTCGTTTGCCAAACCTATTTACTTTTTAAACACTGCCCGCGGCAACAACGTAGATACCCTTGCATTGGTTGATGCCCTTAAAGATGACAAGGTACTGGGCGCTGCCTTAGATGTTACTGAGTACGAGTCGTTTAGCTTTGAAGCACTGTCTCAGGCCGATTTGCCCGCCCCGTTTAAATATTTAGCCAATAGCGACAATGTTATCCTTACTCCGCATATAGCCGGATGGACCAACGAGAGCTACGAAAAACATTCGCTAGTATTGACTGAGAAGATTTTAGAATTGTATCGCCCTAAGAATTAACTTTACCGCATATATGCAGAACAAAAAACTTTGGCTCGCCATTGGGGCCATTTTCTTAATCAACATTGGTACAATTGTAGTTTTATTGGCAGTAAAAAGCAAGGCCGAGGGCAGGCTTACCAAGGCATCGGGCTACTTGCGCGACCTTGGCAACCAGTATATTGATTATGTGGTAGAGGTACACGATACCATACCGCTTACCACCTCTATACAGGTTACAGAAACCATTCCCGTTGATATTGCAATGACCATTGACGACTCGGTAATGATTACAGCCAACGTGCCGGTTAGCGATACAATATCAGTACCCGTTAGCTTAATGATAGACCAGCAGATTGGAGTTGACAACCCCGTTATGATACCTGGTATTGTTACCGTTCAGCTTAATACCATGATACCCATCAACCAGAAATTTAAAATGCCAATGGGTAAAAAAGGCAAGGGCATAAAGGTGCCTATTATGGCTGAGATACCTTTAAACCAGGCTGTTGGTATCACCTTTAACGACTCCATGCGAATCAACACTAAAATACCGGTTAAATTCCCGCTAAATGCGGTACTGCGTGTACCTATTGAGTTGAATGTACCAATGAACCAAGAGATACCTTTACGCCTGCCAATTAAACAAATGGCAACGGTGGGTTTCCCTGTAGCAATGCCTGTTAACGGCAAAGTGCCCATTGTGTTAAAAGTACCGGTGCATATACCATTGGCTAAAACCCCTATCAAAACATACCTTGACAAAACCGCCGATGAGCTGGACGATATGTTGAGTTTTTAATACATTAAAAAATAAACATATGAAACTTACAAAATATCAAAGGGCACTTAAAATTTTCAATTTGCTGCCCATTTTTCTTAAAAACAGCATAATTTTTATATTTAAGGCTCTTAATTATAAAAAAGAAAAATACTCGCAAGACTTGCATTATTCAGGTGTATTTACAACAGAAATTGGCAATGGCGCGAATTTTAAAATGTTTAGTTCTGGTGGCACTTTAGAAAATAAAGTGTTTTGGTATGGTATAAACGGATATGAACCGGAATCTCTAATTCCATGGATTTATTTTTCAAAAAACTCAAACGCAATTGTAGATATAGGTGCTAATGTTGGGATTTATTCATTAACATCAAAAGCAGCTAATGCAAATGCTACGGTTATTAACTTTGAACCTTCTGATGCTATTTACAAAAAGCTGACAAATAATATAAAATTAAATAATCACACTAATGTTAAAGCTAATAAAGTTGGCGTTTCAGATACTACTGGTACATTATTGTTTTATGATATTGATGCTCAAGATCATTCTTCAGCATCCTTCTCAGCTGATAAAATTAAAAACACAGACCCAACAGTAAAGCTAATAGAACATCAGGTTGAAGTAATCACACTGGATGACTATACTGCACAAAACAATATTGCTAAAATAGACCTGATAAAGATTGACGTTGAACTTTTTGAAAAACAGGTTCTCTTAGGGGCTATTAATTGCTTAAAAAATCACAGACCAATTGTGTTTTTTGAGGTGCTTACAGATGAAGTATCTAAAAGCCTGCAAGAAATTCTCAGCTCACTTAATTATTCTTTATACCATTTAAATATTGAAAACAGCAAGCCAAATGCTGTTAAAGTTGATGTTTTAATATGTAAACCAGCAAGGTCTTTGGAACTTTTTAGCCATCCCTTCAGAAGATAATGAAAGTTACAAAAACCTTTCAGCTTATTTAAATAACTATCAGGAATAATAGCTAGTATATTTGCATTGTATGAAAAACCGTATTCAGGAACTGGAAGAAAAAACCGCACTGGCACAGTTAGGTGGCGGGCAAGCACGTATTGATGCGCAACACAAACGCGGTAAGCTTACCGCCCGTGAGCGTATTGCCCTGCTTATGGACGAAGGCTCTTTTGAAGAAATTGGAGCACTGGTTACCCACCGCAGCACCAACTTTGGCTTAGAAAAGCAAAAGTTCTACGGCGATGGTGTTGTTACCGGCTACGGCACAGTACACGGCCGTTTGGTGTATGTTTTTTCTCAGGATTTTACTGTTGTTGGCGGCTCACTAGCCGAAGCCCACGCTCAAAAAATTTGCCGCATAATGGACCTTGCCATGCAAAATGGCGCCCCTGTTATAGGTATGAATGATAGCGGCGGCGCCCGTATTCAGGAAGGTGT
>JBIPNX010000138.1:0-5900 GCA_044378145.1 Flavobacteriales bacterium
TAGTCGAATATTTTGCGGTGGGGCTTAAGAGCACCCGCCTTTTCCGACGTTATCAGGTTATCAAAATAATGGTCTATCCCGCTCGATTTTACCTTTACCGTTTGCACCTCTTCAAACCCGTTGGTAATAATGTGCAGGGTGTATTTCGTTTTCAGGTAATCCAGTGTTTTATGGCAATCGGGGAAGCATGCGCTTTGCAACGGACTCAGCACAATATAGTCGGTGCCCATTTGCTCGGCCATGGCTTTGTCTTTAATACCAAAGGCCTCCAGCGTTTTTCGGTAACGAACGGTGCGCAGGTGCTTCTTGGTTATTTTACCGTCGATGTATAAGTTCCAGTAGCGCTCGTTTTGAAAGCGGTACTCGGTAATAAACACCTCAGGGCTGCTGATGTGCGAACTCAACCCATACTTAACATACATCTCCCTAAGGGTAATTTCAACATTGGTGTTAAAATCCCACAGGGTATGGTCAAGGTCGAAAAATATATGCTTAATACCGGTCAAAATGCAAATTAAAAAGAAGTAAATATGGCCGAAAATATCAGCGACCATATAGCCAAAGAACCTGCCATATACATGTACACATGGCGGCGGTCGTGGCGGTAAAGGCGGGCAGCTATCAGCGTGCCTACGGGTATAGATAGTATGGTGGGGGTAATAAGCGATATGCCTATCAACCCGTATTTTGCTTTAAACCTAACCAGCTTGCGTTTGCGCGGGGTAAAAACCTTGCCCGTGCGTTTATGGTGCTCCCCGGTAATTTTATGCTTAAGCCACGAGTAGCCGCTGAAAATATACGTACTAAGGTACAGCGTAACCATAACCCCAAACATGCCCGATGTCATAGAGAAACAAAGCGCCTCTAAAAAACTCAGCTGAAAAACCTGAATAGCGATAGGCGTAAACACAAGGAATTTGAACGCCGACGATAAGAACAGCGAAATAAACTGAAGGGTTAATATTTTACTTGCGATAAGACTAAACACAGGCTTTTAACGAATATATAACGGGTTTGTTCTAACTATCTTGTTTTGGCCCAAAGGCAAGGTCGCCCGCGTCGCCAAGGCCGGGGACAATATAGGCTTGCGCCGTAAGTTCATCGTCAACCCCACCTACCCAAATAGTGCAGTTGGCAGGCGTGTGGCTGCGGGTGTATTCAATACCCTCGTCGCTGGCAATAAGGCCCACAAAGTGTGTATGCTTGGGGATGCCTTTGGTTATAAGCGCTTTGTATGCCAGTACCATTGACGATCCTGTGGCAATCATAGGGTCGCACACAATAAGAATTTTGTCAGTTAAATCGGGGCAGCTCAGGTATTCAATTTTAATATCAAACGTTCCGTCTTTATGGTGCTTGCGGTAAGCCGATACAAAGGCGTTTTGTGCACCGTCAAAGTAATTCAACACCCCTTGGTGAAATGGTAACCCCGCACGCAGAATACATGCAATAACCACCTTGTCGCTAATCAGGTTAACGTTGGCAATACCCAGCGGCGTAGTCACCTCCTTGTTTTCGTACTCCAGCACCTTGCTAATTTCGTACGACAGAATCTCGGCGCAACGCTCCAGGTTACGACGGAAGCGCATGCTATCGCCCTGAATAGAGGTATCGCGCATTTCTGCCAAAAAGTGGTTAAAAATTGAGTTGTTTTTGTTGAGTACGTGCAGCATGGGGTGGATTATTGGGGTAGCAAATATAGCAAAGCTGTGGCGATATTTTATATGATAATACTCAGCAAGCAAAACCATGCAGGCGCTTTGCAACCAATTGCTCTATTACTTGTTCAATACTACCTTGCCAAAGTGGAAAAATTGTAACCTGTGTTACCAAGCCTCTTATTGCATATTTATACATTTGCACCATGAATACAGAATTAGAAACCATTAAGTGTTTGATTATAGGCTCTGGCCCTGCGGGGTACACAGCCGCTATATACGCTGCCCGCGCCGACCTTAAGCCTGTTATGTACCAGGGCCTTCAGCCGGGTGGCCAGCTTACCATTACCAACGATGTAGAAAATTTTCCCGGTTACCCTGATGGGGTAATGGGCCCTGCCATGATGCAAGACCTGCAAAAGCAAGCTGAGCGTTTTGGTACCGATGTGCGCTGGGGCTATGCTTCCAGCGTAGATTTTTCTACCTACCCATACAAAGTAACCATAGACGAGGCTAAGACAGTGCTTGCTGAAACGGTGATTATATCTACCGGCGCTTCGGCTAAGTGGTTGGGCCTGCCCAGCGAGGAACGCCTTAACGGTTTTGGTGTATCTGCCTGTGCCGTGTGCGACGGGTTCTTTTACCGCGGTCAGGATGTAGCCATTGTTGGCGGTGGCGACACTGCTGCCGAGGAGGCTACATACCTTGCCAAGCTTTGCCGCAAGGTGTATATGATTGTCCGCCGCAACGAGCTGCGCGCTTCTAAAGCCATGCAGCACCGTGTGTTGAACACTCCTAATTTAGAAGTGCTTTGGGATACTGAAACAGTAGAAATTCAGGGCGAGAAAGCTGTGGAGCATGCGCTTGTGCGCAACCTAAAAACGGGCGAAGAACGTACGCTTGATATTACAGGCTTTTTTGTGGCCATTGGCCATACGCCAAACTCGGGCATATTTAAGGGCTGGATTGATATGGACGATAACGGCTACATCAAAACCAAACCGGGCACTACAGAAACGAATCTTCCGGGTGTGTTTGCCTGCGGCGATGTGCAAGACCATGTGTACCGCCAGGCGGTTACCGCAGCGGGCACAGGCTGTATGGCTGCCTTAGAAGCAGAGCGTTGGCTGGCTGCTAAGGAAATCCCGATGGAGGTGTAGCTCCCTAAATTGACAATTGACCATTAACCATTGACAATTGATATACCATGCAAGCACCATTCAATTTTAAAAAGTGGATAGACGAAAATCGCCATCTGCTTAAGCCACCGGTAGGTAACCAAACGGTTTATAAAAACACCGGCGATTTTATTGTAATGGTTGTTGGCGGGCCTAATAGTCGCAAAGACTTTCACTACAACGAGAGCGAGGAGTTCTTTTATCAGTTAGAGGGCAACGTTACCGTGCGCATACACGATGGCGAAAAGATTGTAGCTGTGCCTATTAACGAGGGCGATATTTTCCTGCTTCCGCCAAAGGTGCCTCATAACCCGCAACGCGGGCCCAACACTATTGGCCTGGTTATAGAGCGTATCCGCCGCGAAGGCGAAACCGATGGCTGCCTTTGGTTTTGCGAAAACTGCGGCGATAAGCTGTACGAAGAATACTTTGCCCTGGATGATATTACCACCAAACTAAAAGAGGTGATGGAGAAGTTTTACGCATCGGAAGAGTTGCGTACGTGCAAGAAATGTGGCTCTGTTATGGAACCTCCGACGCCTGTGGCGTAGTAATCTGAAAGGTGAAATCTGAAATCTGAAAGTTTTGAGCGATTTAATAATCGATATACATACCCACATTATACCGGAACATATGCCCGATTGGGCAAGTAAGTTTGGGTATGGGAGTTTTATCCGCCTTGAGCACCACAAGCCTTGCTGCGCAAGGATGATGCAGGGCGATAAGTTCTTCCGTGAGATTGAAGACAATTGCTGGAGCGGCGACCGCCGTGTAGAGCAATGCGACCACCACGGGGTGCATGTGCAGGTGTTGAGTACCATCCCCGTAATGTTTAGTTATTGGGCCAAACCGCAAGATTGCTTGCAGGTATCTCAGTTCCTGAACGACCATATTGCCGAGGTGGTTAGTCGCCACCCGAAACGTTTTGTAGGCCTGGGTACTATCCCCTTGCAAGATACCGACATGGCCATTACCGAACTAGAACGCTGTGTTAATGAACTTGGTTTTGTCGGTGTGCAAATTGGTAGCAATGTCAATACTCCCGAGGGTATAGAATTCAACCTGAATGAAGAGCGCCTGTTTCCTTTTTATGAAGCTGCGGAGCGTTTAGGCGCTGCCATATTTGTCCATCCGTGGAATATGATGGGCCAAGAGAAGATGAGTAAATACTGGCTTCCGTGGTTGGTAGGCATGCCTGCCGAAACCAGCAGGGCAATATGCTCTATGATCTTCGGCGGGGTGTTTGAAAAGTTTCCGAAACTGCGTGTGGCGTTTGCACATGGAGGAGGCTCGTTCCCGTTTACCATAGGCCGCATAGAGCATGGCTTTGACAGCCGCCCCGATTTGGTTGCTATTGATAATAACATCACCCCACGAAATTACCTTGGCAAGTTTTGGTTTGATAGCCTGGTGCACGATAAAATGGCCCTTAAATACCTTGTAGAGCTTGCCGGTGCCAACCGTGTTGCTTTGGGTAGTGATTACCCCTTCCCGTTAGGCGAAGACATTCCCGGTACGCTGATAAAAGAAGCCGGTTTTGACCTTGCTACCCAGCAGCAATTGCTTAGTGGTTCTGCCCTGGAATGGATGGGCTTGGAGGCGAAGAGGTTTGTGTAGATTATTCCTTGCTAAATATATACCTGCGGCTGTACACATCCATCTTGCGGAAAGTGCCGTCGTACATCCGGTCGTATAAAAGTAGTTCTAAGGTAGTGCCGTCAACTTTGTTTATACGGTAAAATGCCTTTGGTGAGTTAGTTATAGTAGCCAGTTCTAAGCCCTTGGTAAAGTATTGGGTTAGAAAAAGCGTATCGCCATTTATGCGGTAGGTATGGGCCTCAACAGTGTCTTGGGCGGTAGGCGCAGTAGCAAGGGCAGATAAATCTCCTGTAATGGCCATTTTATCGGCGCTAAACTTCCAATAAACAGGAGGATAGCCATCGGCCTGGTCGGTAATACGGTTGTAGAACATAATATTGCCGTTGTTGCGGCTCATGGTTTCCAGCTTCCAATTGCCTTGTATAAGGGCGGCGTTTTGGGAAAAAGAAGCCGTGCAAATAGCCAGACAATAAAAAGTAATGAGTAGCTTCATTTGCTTTGCTTTTATTCCAGCCCTCTCTCCTTATCCAAATACGATTGTACCACATCAATAGCGTTATCAATAACATCGCTTAATGCGGTAATATAAGTGCCCGGCTTAGCCAGGGTAAACGCGTGTTTCAGCGCTTCTACTTCTTTAGGTATGTACTCGTACGATTTGCTTGGGTCGTGGCCTGTAATGCCCTCTACCAATAAGCGTACAATATCATCGGCTTCACGTCCGCGAAGGAACTTATCCTGGCGGATGATGATATGGTCAAACATCTCAGCAGATATGCGCCCTAAGTTGCGGATGTCCTCATCGCGCCTGTCGCCGGTGCCGGTAATAATACCAATCTTCATCGGAGAATCTACCGTTGACAAGAACTCTTTTATACCACGGAAACCTTCGGGGTTGTGTGCAAAGTCAATCAGAACCTTATACTCTTTAAAGTCGAAGATATTCATGCGTCCCGGGGTTTGCGCAGCCGATGGAATGAAGGTATCTAAACACATACGTATATCTTCAATGCTAAAGCCGTAAGTATAAGTAGCCAGCGTGGCTGCCAGTACGTTGCTGATCATAAAACCAACACGGCCACCAAACGTAAGTGGTATGCTGCTTGCTTTTTCCACGCGGAATTTCCATTCCCCTTTTTTGATGGTGATAAAACCGTTCTCGTATATAGCGGCAATGCCGCCTTTTTTGCAATGCTCTACTATAACAGGGTTCTCCTCATTCAAACTGAAATAGGCTACGTTGCAATCAACCTGGTTGGCAATGCCAACAGTGTATTCGTTATCGGCGTTAAGCACAACATAGCCGGTACGTTTTACGCTTTTAGCTACCACGGCTTTTACGTTGGCCATGTCTTTTAGCGTATTAATATCCGATAAGCCCATGTGGTCTTCCTGAATATTGGTAACCACTGCAACATCGCATTTGCTAAAGCCCAAGCCGGCACGTAAAATACCCCCGCGGGCG
>JBIPNX010000139.1:0-5894 GCA_044378145.1 Flavobacteriales bacterium
TTAGCTAACGAATCGTTGGGCTCATATCCGTTGAATAACGGACGTAGGTTCGAGAAAAAAGATTAAAAGTTCGTAAGAACATTAAAGATATATCGCGGAGTGGAGCAGTGGTAGCTCGTTGGGCTCATAACCCAAAGGTCGTAGGTTCGAGTCCTGCCTCCGCAACCAATAAAATCAAGGGTTTTCAGAGTTTTCTGAAAACCTTTTTTCGTTAAACTGTGCCAATTGTGCCAAAAATAGAATTTAACATGTTCACTGTTTACGTTTTACATTCGGAAAAATTCAACAAGATCTATATTGGTTTTACTTCAGATTTGGAAACAAGGCTGAACTCACATAATCATCTTGCCACCAAAGGATAAACAATAAAGTATAGACCTTGGAAAGTCATTTACACAGAAGAATTTTCAGATAAAGCAAAAGCAATGAAGCGAGAAAAAGAACTAAAAAGTTCAAACGGAAGGGCATTCATAAGAAGTTTAATTGAGCAGTATTAGCTCGTTGGGCTCATATCCGTTAGCCAACGGACGTAGGTTCTTCCGATAATTATCGGAACTGCCTCCGCAACCAATAAAATCAAGGGTTTTCAGAGTTTTCTGAAAACCTTTTTTTGTTAAACGGTGCCAAGTGTGTCAAAATAGAGGTGAATATGTTTACGGTTTATGTTTTACAATCAGAAAAATTTTCACTCTTACTTTTATTATTGAACTAAGGTTGATTCGCCCCTGCGGATGTTCTTTTCTATTTGGATGTATTGAAAAGGAATGATGAGGACAAAAAGATTAGAAAAATTTGGATTTGATCATACCACTAGCCCCTTGTTGTATTTCCAGCCAACAAAATCTTCTTATTATATTTTAATAGACATCCGTTTTAATAACATGGCGAGAGACTGGATTTATTTTGAATAGTAATGCTGGGGGATACCAAAGTTTCTATACACAAAAAAAGGGGCGCGATTTTTCGCGCCCCTGACCAAAACACCAATTCAATATACTTGACATTTGAACAAGTTTCTTAGTTTATTAATTTACGGGGTAATCAATATCACCCCATTAATACAATTAATGTCAATAAAAGGGTAATCATTAAAATCAACTGAAGCATCACCATTTAGGTCGTAAGGCAAGTAGCCTAAATCACCATTAATACAGCTTGTGTCTAAGTCTGGATAATCGTTAAAATCTATTGACCCATCTTGGTTTATATCACCACTAAACAACATGAATACGCCTCCATCTTCTGCCATATTGCTTCCGTATGCTTTTGTTATGGCATTTGTAAAGTCATAATTTGTAGTTGCACTGAAGGTAATTGGACTAGCAGACCAAGCGGAAAGTGAGTTCCTATGACCTACCACAACATAATAACTGTTGCCATTAACAGAACTTGGGAAAGCAATTGTTGCATTTCCTGCCGTATCTAAAATGCCATTAATAGTGTGTATGACGTTGAATGGAGTTGTATTCTCTCTTAATTCAACTGTTATGGTATCAGCTATGCTCATTGGGCTAACGCCATCTGCACTAAATGGTGCTGCTATCATTTTACCATTACCTATGTTAAGACCTTGCAACATGGCTTTTAAATGAAACGCAACCGTACTTGACGTTACACTTAAGGTTAAGGTAGCAGCACTGTCGCAACCCGCAGCATTGGTTAAATTAGCTGTTTGTGTTCCAGCAGCATTAAAGGTTAATCCATTCCACGAATAAGGCAATTGGCTCGAATTGATAGTAATACTATCATTAGAACTTGTTGGTGCTTTAATGGTTAAATTTAAAGTAGCAACAGAATCACAACCTTGGCTGTTGGTGCTTGTATATGTATAATTTCCAGCTGCACTTCTACTGCCATTCCAACTATATGGCAATTGGCTAGGACAAATACTTGCGTTAGTTATGGATGAAGATGACGTACATCTAGATACCGTGATAGTATATGTTTTAGTTGTTGTACCATCTTGCGCTGTTACTCTAACATCAATATAATTATTACCAACATTTAAAGGCAAAGCATTTGATGCTGCTCCACTGCTTACAGTTACATAAGTTGCTCCATTTACCCTTAGTTGTATCGTTGCATTGGCATCTGACCTTGTTGGGGTTACAGTAATGCTACTTATCGCACTGCTAACTCTTGCTGTGTAACTTGTGGTTGCTGAAGCAAAAGTTGGACTTAATGTTCCTGAACTTAATGATAAAGCATTTAAATTGGCGTTGGCAGAAAGAACTACCATTATAATCCCATTGCTGTTTGCATTAGCCGTTGAAGCACAAGGGTTGTTACTGGTAAGTACACAAGTAATGATATCACCGTTTGCTAAAGTAGCATCGGTATAGGTAATACTATTATTGCCCACATTGATACCATTTTTTTTCCATTGATAGGCTGGTGTGAAACCACCATTGGTAGGTGTAGCCGTATAAGTTACAGAAGTACCCGTTGTAATGCTATCGCCAGGATTAGCTGCAATAATTACCGAAGGTGTTACTAATGCAGGGAAGCTGGTCATTACTCGATTGTTTGTGCCATCCAAAGACACTGCCACAAATACACCATTGCCGTATGTTACGGAAGACCATGAATTATTTACTGCAGGGGTTCTACCTGTCCAATTTATCCCATCGGGGCTGGTCATTAAACCACCAGTATAAGCCACCGCCACAAATAAATTATTACCGTAGGTTACGGAATACCATTCATTATATCCTGGTGACGGGGTTTGACTTGTCCAAGTATTACCATCGGGGCTAGTCATTACTCCGCCAAATGCAGCAACAGCCACAAATAAACCTTTGCCATAGCAAACAGAAATCCAATAATCATATGGGGGGGCGTTGGTACTATTTTCCCAACTATTACCCCCATTTGTACTGGTTGCTGCATTTCTTTCACCCACCGCCACAAATTTACCATTACCGTATGTTACTGAGGTCCAATCACCACCACCCGTATATCCTCTGACTGTCCAATTTATCCCATCGGGGCTATTCATAGTACGGCCATATATATCAACAGCTACAAATTTACCATTGCCATAGGTTACAGAATACCAAGTACCATAATAAGTTAGGGTTGGGACTGCCGGATTGACGGGTGGGCTTTGGAGTGTCCAAAGAGTTCCATTGCCACTAGTCATTATATTACCCTCATAAGAGACAGCCACAAATAAATTATTGCCATAGGTAACAGAAATCCAGGTATTATTTAATGCAGAAGTTTGTGGTGTCCAGGTAATTGCATCGGGGCTCGTCATTACTTTACCATTACCAGACACCGCCACATATAAACCGTTACCGTAGGTTACAGAATTCCAGGTATTGTTATTTTGTACCGTGCTTTGGCTTGTCCATGTAGTAGAAGAAGGGCAAGGGTAACTTTCTTCCATTGTAATGCTATTACTTGTTACAGTGCAAGGGCTATTGTTGGTAAGAGCACAAGTAATAACATCACCATTTAATATAGCTGAATCCGTGTAGGTAATACTATTTGTGCCCACATTGTTGCCATTTTTTTTCCATTGATAAGCAGGCGTTGCACCCCCATTGGTAGGTGTAGCCGTAAAAGTTACAGAAGTACCCGTTGTAATGCTATTACCAGGATTAGCTGCGATAGTTACCGAAGGCGCTACTAACACTACTATTGTTCCTGTGGCACCCTGCGGTCCACAACCTCCAGTTGATGGGATAGCATAATTAAAAGTTCCTGATTGAGTGGGTGTCCCACTTATGGTTATTTTATTGTAAAACCATGCAGCAGTTACACCTATTGGTAAACCTATAGCTGTGCCAATACCTGTTGCGCCAGTAGTAGTATGCGTAATATTTAATGGGGTATTGTTACATAAAGTTGGTGCTGATGAAGCGACACTTGCTGTATTTGTATTTACCATAATCGTTCCTGTAGCATTTGCCGAACCGCAACCACCTGTTAATGGAATACTATAATTAAAAGTACCTGATTGAGTGGGTGTACCACTAATGGTAATGGTATTAGATGCCCATGATGCAGTTACGCCTGAAGGCAAGCCAATAATCGTTCCGATACCAGTTGCGCCTGTAGTGCTATGCGTAATATTGGTTAATGGAGCATTAATACATAGGGATGGTGTGCTTGAGGCTGCACTTGCTGTATTTGTATTTACCGTAATCGTTCCCGTAGCGTTTAAATTAACACAACCTCCCGTTAATGGAATCGAGTAGCTAAAAGTTCCGCTTGCTGTTGGTGTTCCACTTATGGTAATGGTATTAGATGCCCATGATGCAGTTACGCCTGCAGGCAAGCCAGTAGCCGTTCCGATACCAGTTGCTCCTGTAGTACTATGCGTAATATTACTTAATGGGGTGTTGGTACAAAGTGAAGGTGTGCTTGAGGCTGCACTTGCTGTATTTGTATTTACCGTAATGGTTCCTGTGGCACCAATTGTGCCACAACCCCCAGTTAGTGGTATTGTATAACTAAAAGTTCCTGATTGGGTTGGCGTACCGCTGATGGTAATGGTATTATTAACCCATGCAGCAGTTACACCAGCAGGCAAACCATAGCCCATGCTAATGCTATATTCCTCATATTCACCATAACTAACATTCTGTGTTGGGCTTATAATAAGTCCTTCATTACAAATTACCCTCATTCTGGTTACACCAAGTAAAGCAGAAGATGGTATGGTAAATGTCCCTGTTTCTGAATGTGCACCTAAAGTTAGTGCAGATGCAGAGTAAACTTGCTCTCCTGCGTCTGTGAATACACCATTTCTGTTATAATCAATGTAAATAGCCATGGCGTTATCATATGGATCTCCGGTTGTAATAGAACTTAATGAAAAGGTATAGGTAGATCCTTGATACATGGCATAGGGTCCAAATGCTGTAAAGTTAGAATAGCCACCTGCTGTTCCAGAAGCCGTTCCAATGGTACCCGAAAGTGAATTGATAGGGGTAGTATTGTTTAAAACCACACTGCCATTCAAACTAATAGTAACATTGCCCAAATCTTCATCTACTGTTGGGTTAACTACTGCTGGCGGAAGCGAATAGCTAGCTGCGTTTGTAGATACAATACCTGTTGCACCACTAGTACTATGCGTAATATTTGTTAATAGAGTATTGATACACAAGCTTGGTGCGCTTGATGCCGCACTTGCCGTCATGGCAGGTGCCACGGTAATGGTTCCTGTGGCAATTAAATTACCACAACCTCCCGTTAAAGGAATGGCGTAGCTAAAAGTTCCGCTTGCTGTTGGTGTGCCACTGACGGTAATAGTATTATTAGCCCATAAAGTGGTTACACCTGCAGGCAAGCCAGTAGCCATACCGATACCTGTTGCGCTCGTAGTTGTATGCGTAATATTGCCTAATGCGGTATTGATACACAAGCTTTGCGTGCTTGAGGCTGCACTTGCCGTCATAGCAGGTGTTACCGTAATCGTTCCTGTAGCATTTACACTGCCACATCCACCTGCTAATGGAATCGAGTAGTTGAATGTTCCAGATGCTGTTGGGGTGCCATTGATATTAATGGCATCAGATGCCCATGTAGCTGTTACCCCTGCAGGCAAACCGTAATTTGTTTTTATACCACCTATATTAATGCTATATTCCTCATATTCACCTATACCAAAAGACTGTGTTGGGCTTGTAATAAGTGATGAATTTCCTGAATTACAAATTACCCTCATTCTGGTTAAACCAGATATCGCAGAAGCGGGTATGGTAAATGTGCCTATTTCTGTATGCGCACCTAAAGTCGTTGCAGATGCAGCGTATACTTGCTCCCCTGCCTCTGTGAATGCGCCATTTCTATTATAATCAATGTAAATTGCCATGCAATTTTGGTATTGGAATGTATTGTAAATGGAACTCAAAGAAAAGGAATAGGTAGATCCAGGATGC
>JBIPNX010000004.1:0-21541 GCA_044378145.1 Flavobacteriales bacterium
TCCTGACTTAATGATGACAGGCCGTACCTTGTTTGGTGAGTCTCCTGCCAAAGGCCAACAGTTAGAAGACCATTATTTTGGTTCGATACCTGACCGTGTTGCAGGCTTTATGCAAGAGTTGGAAACAGAATCGTGGAAGCTGGGCATACCGGTTAAAACCCGCCACAACGAGGTTGCCCCCGGCCAGTTTGAACTAGCTCCTGTATTTGAAGAAATGAACCTTGCCATTGACCATAACCAGTTACTTATGGATTTGATGGAGAAAATTGCCCGCCGCCAACACCTTAAAGTGTTGTTGCACGAGAAACCTTTTGCAGGTGTTAACGGCAGCGGCAAGCACAACAACTGGAGTATGGCTACCAACACAGGTAAAAACCTGTTAAGCCCGGGCAAAACTCCTAAAACCAACCTTCAGTTTTTAACCTTTTTTGTTAATACTATTGCGGCTGTACATAACCATGCCGACTTATTGCGCGCAGCTATTGCAAGCGCAGGTAACGACCACCGCTTAGGCGCTAACGAAGCCCCTCCGGCTATTATCTCTGTATTCTTAGGTACACAACTCTCGGGGGTGTTAGATGATATCGAGAAAAAAGTAAAAGACGGTAAAATGTCGCCTGAAGCTAAGACTGATGTTAAACTGAACATTGGTAAAATACCTCAGATTATTCTTGATAATACTGACCGTAACCGGACCTCTCCGTTTGCCTTTACCGGTAATAAATTTGAGTTCCGTGCGGTAGGTTCTTCGGCTAACTGCTCTGCAGCCATGATGGTGTTAAACACTATTGTTGCCAACCAGCTTATCCAGTTTAAGAAAGATGTTGATGCACTTATAGCCAAGAAAAAATACGATAAAGACGAGGCTATACTTCACATATTGCGCGACTATATTGTAGCTACCAAAGCTATCCGTTTTGAAGGTAACGGCTATGGCGATGAGTGGGTAAAAGAAGCGAAAAAACGCGGCTTGTCTAACTTCAAAACCACACCTCCGGCCCTTGATGCTTACGTTAGCAAAGAGTCGAAAAAACTATTTACTTCACTAGGCATTATCTCTGAACGTGAGCTTGAAGCCCGCTACGAAATCAGCCTTGAGCAATACGTTAAAGCTATCAATATCGAGAGCCTTGTTATTGAAGATTTAGCCTTGAACCAAATTCTTCCGGCTGCACTTTCTTACCAAAGCGATTTGCTAAACAATGCATCGGGCTTATTAGATGTGTTTGGCCCATCAAAAGGTAAAACGCTTGCTGCTGCTCAAATGCAGTTGATTGAGAAAATAGCTAACCACATTAATGCGGTTAAAACCAATATTGATGCAATGGCTAAAGAGCGCGAGAAAACAGATAAACTGGCTGACGCGCACAAACAAGCCGCTGCTTACTGCGATAAAGTGAAACCATACTTTGATGTTATCCGCGAGAACATTGACGGATTAGAATCGGTAGTTGAAGATGGCTTATGGCCATTACCAAAATACCGCGAGATGTTGTTCTTACGTTAAGATTTACCTCACTTCAACCCCTGCCCAACGGCGGGGGTTTTTGTTTTACCCTTTTCCCTTACCCCAAACCTGATGGCACGCAGAAAGAAATTCGGTTTAATTGCATTTATGATTTTAGTAGCGCTGAGTTTTGCAGCAGCGTTTTATCCCAGTGTGCACCCCAAGCCTGCCGAGGGTTTTAGCTTTGATACAGGCACCCTTGCATGGATGCTTTCTGCATCGGGTTTGGTGTTGTTAATGACACCGGGCTTATCGTTTTTCTATGGTGGCATGGTTAAACCAAAGAACATTATCTCTACCATGTTGCAGAGTTTTGTTGCATTGGGTGTTATCAGTATTATATGGTACACCGTGGGTTTTAGCCTTGCCTTTGGCGATAGTATTGGTGGCTTTATTGGCAACCCGTTAACGTTTTTATTTTTTGATAATGTAGGCACTGCTCCGCACCCTGTTATGGGTTCTGCTATTCCGTTTGTGTTGTTTGCGGCCTTTCAGTTAAAGTTTGCCATTATTACTCCCGCGCTTATTACAGGCTCTTTTGCTGAGCGTGTTCGCTTTTGGGGATACCTTGTTTTCATCTGCCTTTTCAGCATATTTATATACGCACCACTTGCGCACTGGACCTGGCACCCCGAAGGCTTTTTATACAAAATGGGTGTGTTGGATTTTGCCGGTGGCACTGTTGTACACATATCTGCAGGCTATGCAGCATTAGCAGGGGCGGTGGTATTAGGCCGCAGAAAATCGCATGTTGAAAAAGAAGAAGAAAAACCGGTAAACATTCCATACGTTTTACTTGGTACGGGCTTGCTTTGGTTTGGCTGGTTTGGGTTTAATGCAGGCTCATCGTTAGAAGCAAACACACTAGCTGTAGAAGCCTTTATCAATACCAACCTTGCATCATCATCGGCTATGATGGCGTGGATACTGTTAGACGTAGCCAAAGGCCGTAAAATAACAGCATTAGGTGCCTGTATTGGCGCTGTTGTTGGCTTGGTTGCCATAACCCCTGCGGCAGGCTTTGTTAGCTACGGACCGAGTATTTTAATTGGTGTTATAGCATCTATAGTAAGTAACTATGCAGTGCATTTTAAAAACACCAAAGCTACGTTGGATGATACGCTGGACGTATTCCCCTGTCACGGTTTGGGCGGTATTGTGGGCATGATTTTAACGGCGGTGTTTGCTGTAAAAGGCGGTTTAATTACGGGCGAAACCAAATTGTTTTTCAATCACCTGATAGCTCTTGTAATCGTTTCGGTATTTACTTTTTGCGGCTCGTGGGTGTTGTACAAAATCACCAATATGATAACGCCGCTAAGGGTTTCAGAGCGTGATGAAGAACGAGGCCTTGATATTTCTCAGCATAACGAGAGTATCTTCGAAGAAGAGTTGGCGGAGTTATAAATTCTTATAGCGATTGATTAACGTATCCTATCAGCACTACGTACCAATGCCTCATCCTTTTTAACGGCGCGCCTTGCCAGCATGGTAAGTATGATTGCTGCTATAGGAAAGAACATAGCAGGTCCGGCAGATGCTTTAATATCGGGGCTTACGTTGCGGGCAGAGTCGAACGACAATACACACGACACTAACAAGCCTACCAATAGCAACTGGTTTATAAGGGCCAGCATAGATTGCAGCGGGCGGTTTTTATACTGGAATATGGTTGCAAACGGTAAACCAATGGTAGCGCCTGCCAAAATGCTTAATACCACACCGTAGGGAATACCCTCTGTAATGCGGAAGGTGGTATTTACGCCTAATACATCCATACTAAATAAAGGCAGAACAAACATTAGGATTGAAAGAATACCAGCTAAGGCAAAGAATATAGATTGTATACGTTGTATCATGGTAAGGTAATTTTATGGGGCAAATATACTAAAATGGTTGGTATTGTTGATTTAAGGGAGCCAGGCCAGGTTAGTTTTAGAGAAATTACAACAAAAATTTGGAAACTTCGTTAATAAGGTTGTATTATTGCCTTGTCTTACTCGGGTGCTTTTACCTAAAACGCCCAATCCACAAGTAACAATTACCCTAAAGTTCTCTCCCCCTATTTTACCCACATTACCTAGTACTGTATATATTATTACATATAAAAACGCATTTTAATGTTTGAATTAAACGAGCTTAAATTAAAACTGGTTGGCGAGTTGCGGACCATTGCCAAAGACCTTGGTGTTGAAACCAAAGACCTGAAAAAAGAAGGGTTGATTGATGCAATTGTAGCTAAACAAAGCGGTGGATCAGTGCCTACACCACCTGCCCCTGTTGAAAATACCCCCGCGCCCGAACCACAGGCCGAAACCCCGAAAATACAAACCATTGCCGATTACGATAACGCCCAACGCAATACTTTTGAAGGCGATAAAGGCAACGGAAACAATAATAACAACAACGAAAATAATAGAAACAGCAACGGTAAACGCAAACGTTTGGTTGATGATAAAGCATTATCACTAACCAACGAAGAGCCCGACCCTATTGTTGACCCGGTTATTGAAACCCCGGTAGCACAAGTTGAAACTACTCCCGCTGCCGAAGAACCTAAAAACGAAGACCCTAACGCTGTACAGAAAACCGAAACGGCTCCTGTAGTTGAGGGCAATACAAATACTGAAAATAATACCAACGCTGAAGGCGCGAACACAAGCACTACAGAAAATAACGGTGGCGAAAATAACAATCAGCAGCAACAACAGCAGCAACAACAAAACCCCCAAAATCAAAACCCAAACCAAAATCAGCAACGCGAACGTTTCCAACGTCCGCAGCACGATAAAGGTCAGGGAGGCGGACAACAACGCCCTTACGATAACCGTAACCAGCAAAAAGAACCACCTATTGAGTTTGATGGAACGGTAGCGGCAGAAGGTGTTTTAGAGGTGTTGAATGATGGGTACGGCTTTTTACGTTCATCAGATTATAACTACTTAGGCTCGCCCGATGATATTTATGTATCGCAGCAGCAGATAAAATCGTACGGCCTTAAAACCGGCGATACGGTAGAGTGCTTGGTACGCCCTGCGCGCGAAGGCGAGAAATACTACCCTGTATTTAAAATTTTAAAAATTAACGGTTTAGAGCCTCACATAGTGCGCGACCGTGTTCCGTTTGATTACTTAACACCGCTATTCCCTTACGAAAAACTAAAGCTTACAGGCCATCCGCAAAGCTCACTGTCGAGCCGCGTGGTAGACTTGTTTGCCCCAATTGGTAAGGGCCAGCGTGGGTTAATTGTAGCCCAGCCTAAAACAGGTAAAACGGTTTTACTTAAAGAAATTGCAAACGCTATTGCCTATAACCACCCCGAGGTTTACCTGATTGTATTACTGGTAGACGAACGCCCCGAGGAGGTTACCGATATGGCCCGCAGCGTGCGTGCCGAGGTGGTATCATCAACCTTTGATGAGCCGGCCGACCGCCACGTTAAAATTGCCAATATTGTATTAGAAAAATCGAAACGCTTAGTAGAATGTGGCCACGATGTGGTTATTCTGCTAGACTCTATAACCCGCCTTGCACGTGCCTATAACACGGTACAGCCTGCATCGGGTAAGGTTCTTTCGGGTGGTGTTGATGCTAACGCACTGCACAAGCCGAAACGCTTTTTTGGCGCTGCCCGTAAAATTGAAAACGGCGGCTCCCTTACTATTTTAGCTACAGCCTTAACTGAAACAGGCTCTAAAATGGACGAGGTTATTTTTGAAGAATTTAAAGGTACAGGTAACATGGAGCTTCAGTTGGATCGTAAATTATCTAACAAGCGTTTGTTCCCTGCTGTGGATTTGGTTGCGTCGTCAACCCGCCGCGACGATTTGCTGGTAGACCCTGCAACATTACAACGTGTGTGGATACTCCGCAACCACTTAGCCGACATGACTACCCTGGAAGCCATGGAATTTGTACGCGACCGCATAAAAAACACCAAAACAAACGAAGAGTTTTTGGTGAGTATGAATGGATAAACACTTCGTATACGCTCAGTGTGACAACCGCACTGATGAGACATAATATAAAGCCCTTTCAAGAAATTGGAGGGGCTTTTTTATAGGCAAATATGTACTTTTGAAATATTGATTTATAGTAAGTTATGGTATACAGGCGCTGGCTTTTCTTGACACTTTTTTCATGTTTTATTGCAACCCTTAATGCCCAAACAAATTACCTGTTTAAAAACCGGAAAGAGGGCTACCGGGTTTACCGTATACCTGCGCTAGTATCAACAGCAAAGGGCAAACTGCTGGCATTTTGCGAAGGGCGTAATAATTTATTTGATGGGGGCGATATTGATATTGTTATGAAAACATCTACCGACAGTGGCAAAACATGGAGCGCATTGCAAGTGGTTTGGAACGATGGTAATAACACGTGCGGAAACCCTGCCCCTGTTGTAGATGCAGTAACGGGAGATGTACTATTGGTAGCCACTTTTAATAATGATAAAGTAGTTGTGTTACGCTCTAAAAATGAGGGTGTAACATGGGAAACCCCTGTAGATATTACAACCGCTGTTAAGCCCGAAAACTGGAAATGGTATGCAACAGGCCCTGTGCATGCTATACAAATGGCTGATTCAAGCTACAAAGGCCGGATAGTGGTGCCATGTAACCATACAACGGTGGATAATAACAAGCATGTCTCGCATAGTATATACTCTGACGATAGCGGCTTTACATGGCAATTGGGCGGCAGTGCCACAGCAGATAACACCGATGAGTGCACCGTAGTAGAACTGCAAGATGGGCGCTTATTGCTAAACATGCGCGGTACCGGCAAACCTATGGCAAACCGCAAAAGATGTTACAGTACCAATGGCGGACTAACGTGGTCTGAGGTGGAGCATGATAGTACATTGATTGAGCCCGTTTGCCAGGGAGCGTTGCTAAATTATGCCAATGCAGGAGCCATACTGTTTTCCAACCCACACCATACCAAACAGCGCAAAAACCTGAGTATGCATATTAGCTATGATAATGCAGGTACATGGAGCAAAAAGCTGCTTATACATAAAGGCAAAAGCGCGTATAACGATTTGGCGATACTGCCTAATGGCGATGTGTTGTGCATGTTCGAAACGGGAAAAATATTGCCATATTCGGGCATTGCCTTGGTAACAATTAGAAAAGACAGGTTGGTACGCTAACTGTACTTTGCTACATTTGCTTATGCCTTTTCCTATTCCACACCCATCAATATTAAGCGGCGAGTTAGTAGAACTGCGCCCGCTGGAAACTGCGCACATGGCTGAGCTGGATGCATTAGCCAAAGACCCGCGTATATGGGAGTTTTATACTGTTAATGGAGGCAATAGTGAGTCTTTGATGAAAGCCATGCAAGGTGGGTTAGACGACCGCGATAAAGGCACGCAGTATCCATTTGTTATCTATCATAAAGCACACAACAAACTAATAGGCAGTACCCGGTTTATTGATATTCAACCCCTGCATAATAAACTGGAAATAGGGTGGACGTGGCTGCATCCTGATTATTGGGCATCGGCAGTAAACTTTGAGTGCAAGCTGCTGCTGCTAACCTTTGCCTTTGAAGACCTAGGTGTATACCGTGTACAGTTTAAGGTTGATGTTCGGAATATGCGGTCGCGCAAGGCGGTGGAGAAAATTGGCGGTATAGCCGAAGGTATTTTACGCAACGACATGGTGCGTGAAAACGGCACCAAACGCGACTCTGTTTACTTCAGCATTATAGATGCAGATTGGCCGGAAACTAAAAAGCGTATAACAGGCCTTATTCAATCAAAACTAAGCACGTAAGCTACCTGTTAAGACTAACTTGTTGCTTTCTTTTGATAGTGCAGAGAATAGCAGGATTCCGTCGGACTTTTCTTCTACCTGAAGCACAATAGCTCCCGGCAAAAACACAGGTGATTTAAACTCTACCTCAATACATTTAAAAGCCTTGTTCTTCTTTATTTCGCATTGGTTTACAAGCTTAGAAACCAGGTACCATCCGTGTGCAATAGGCCTTTTAAATCCAAACAGTTTAGCCAAAAGGGTAGAGGTATGTATGGGGTTCCTGTCGCCGGCAACCCTTGCGTATTGCCTGCCTGCATTGGCAGGTATGGTTAGTACCTGTTCTATAAAAGGGTTTGTTACCGGGTTTTCTATTTCGATATTGCCCTTTGGCTTGTTGCTTTTACGTTTAGCCAAATACGTACTTTGGCATTTGGCAACTACAACGCCTTTTTGAATAAAATCAACATTAAAAACAGGAATGAGGGAGCCGGCAGCCTTGTATTCTACATCAACAGTTGCAAGTATATCAAAGGGTGCCGTATAATCTATGGGATTGAGTTCTTCTAAGCGATTAGCAATATGTACTAGGCCCGGTATGGCAATAGTAAACTCTTTTTGCAGCATTAGCGAAGCCTGCGCGCGTTGCCCCAGTATGTATAGGTAAACAAACGGAGTAGGCGAGGTCATACCCATAAACGTTGCAAAGCCGTTTATATCTGCCGCGCTTATTACAATCCCGTTAAATTGAACACGGCTGTGTATACCATTATCAGTAATCTTAACCCCTTTTGCCAAAGACAGGAACGTGGGGAAAATCAGCTGCTTAAACTCCGGTAGTATGTCTTTCATTTACAGTCAATAATACAAAAATGTGGGTTTACTTGTCAAGCAAACTTATTATCTCTGTATTATCCTGTCCAATGGCATAATCAAGGGCGGTTTTACCCATGCGGTCTACCTGTTGGGTATTTACATTGTATTGCAGCAACAGCTTTACAATAGCGGTATGCCCAAAGGTGGTAGCAAAAAACAGTGCGTTAGCTTTATTTCCGTTTAACACGTTAGGGTTGGCGCCGTGTTTAAGCAGGGTTTCGGCCATTGGGGCTGAACCTTTAAAGCAAACACCCATAAGGGCGGTGTTGCCCATAGCGTCTTGCAAATCTGGATTGGCCCTGTTGTTTAAAAGCCACTCTACAGTTTCGGTATTACCATTATAGGCTGCTAAAATTAAGGGTGTATAGCCCTTTGCATCTTGCAGGTTAAGGTTTCCACCCTTATCGGCATAAGCCTGTAGCTTATCTATACGGTTTGCCCTGGCCCAGTTAAAAAGGCTGTCTGTTTGGGCAAATGCACTGCCGGCAAATAGTAGCAAGGCAGCAATGGCGGTAATAATATTTTTCATTAGGGTAGATAATTAAAAAGGGGAAGCACAAGGGCGCCTCCCCAATATTCAACCTTACTATTACTTTTTAAATGTGGCTTCAACATTGGCTTTAGATATGCCAAGCTCTTTAATCAGACGGTCGCCAAAGCCGCTGTCGGCCTGGTAAAAACGGCCCACCATAATATTAACTACATCTTTATTGGTAACCGTTTTAAGGTCGCCAACAAGGTTGTTTACAAGGTGGGTGCGGTTGGTTTCGTCAAGGCCGCGGTAAAAATCGCCGGCTTGTTTAAAGTCGTTGGTTTTAGTGATTTTCATTTGGGTAATGCTAACATCGCCATAGCGCATAGGTGTTAGCTTTGCCGCAGGTGTTTCGGTTTTATTCTCCGTACGTGATGGTTGGTAGTTAACATCGCTTGTAGTGCCACGGCGACTAAGGGCACCATCTTGGTTGTTGTTGTTAGCAGGCTTTAAAGGGGCATTTACGGGCAGTTGCTGAAAATTTGCCCCCATACGGTAACGTTGTGTGTCAAAATAAGAGAATAAGCGGCCTTGTAATAACTTGTCTTCAGATGCCTCAACCCCCGGAATTAAAGAGCCCGGCGCAAACCCCACCTGCTCTACATGCTCAAAATAATTATCGGGTATTTTGTTCAACGTCATAGTGCCTACAAGCATTGGTTTTACAAGGTCTTCGGGCCAGTGTTTAGTAGCGTCTAACGGGTAAAAATCAAACTTGCCAAAATCATCGGCTTTAATCATCTGCACATACAAATCCCATTGTGGGAAGTTGCCTTTTTTAATGTTATCGTATAAGTCGTTGGTGGCATGTTGAAAATCCATACCCTGAATTTTAGAGGCTTCTTCGCTACTCAGGTTTTTTTCGCCCTGCTTGGTTTTCCAGCTATATTTAACATAAACAACCTCGCCTTTGTTATTTATCCATTTAAAGGCGTGCACGCTGGAGCCGTTCATTTGGCGGTAATTTGCAGGTATGCCATAGTCAGAGTATAAGCGGGTTAGCATTTGGGTAGACTCCGGTATGTTAGAAAAGAAATCGAACACACGGTTAGGGTCTTGCTTATTGGTAATAGGCGATGGTTTTAGCGAGTGCACCATATCAGGAAACTTAATAGCATCGCGGATAAAGAACACCGGCAGGTTATTGCCTACAATATCGTAGTTACCCTCTTCAGTATAAAACTTAGTGGCAAAGCCACGTGGGTCTCGCAATGTTTCGGGCGATCCATTGCCATGTATAACGGTTGAAAAACGCACAAACACAGGCGTTTTTTTACCTTTTTGGTTGATGAATTTAGCCATGGTATAAGCAGTAAAATCATCAGCAGCAACAAACTCTCCATAAGCGCCGGCGCCGCGTGCATGCACCACACGCTCGGGAATACGTTCGCGGTCAAAGCTGGCAAGCTTATCTATCAGGTTAATGTCTTGTAATAAAACGGGGCCTTCGCTGCCCACTGTTTGCGAGTTTTGGTTATCTCCAACAGGAGCACCTGTATTGGTTGTAAGCGGGTTTTGCGCGGTTAGCTTTGCTAAACCTGCAAGCAGCAATATTATTATCAGTTTTGTTTTCATAGTTGTGTGTTTTAATACACCACAAAGCTAAAGCCACTAAAAATCAAAAAGAAACTGATATTTTCTATCCACTCATAGATGGTATCTATGACAGAATAGGAAAAATAAAAAGCCCCCTGACAGAAGGGGGCTTTTAAAGACTTTGGCGGAGAGAGAGGGATTCGAACCCCCGGTAGTGTTACCTACAACGGTTTTCAAGACCGCCGCATTCGACCGCTCTGCCATCTCTCCGGGGGCAAAAGTAGTATTTTTTTGCTTTGTGCAAGATGTTGACATAAAAAAACCTTGGAAAGTCATAATTATCAATGGTTTCAGACTGCATTTTTATTTGCTTGTATTTGTGTCTCAAAAATTTTACCTTTAATGCTTAAACCATCAAATACCAAGTGCATGAAACACCTTTACAAACTAATTATTACCCTTACCGTACTTCTTACCATTGGCCTTGCAAACCCTGCAAATGCCTGTAACGCCAACTTTACGCACACCAATGCCTGTGCCGGCGATACCATGTGGTTTTATGCTGTTGACCAATATGCCATTTATACATGGGATTTTGGCGATAGCACCAGCCAGACTAACATAGACCACGACACCGTGGCCTACCACATTTACACCCAGCCGGGCACCTACTACGTTACCCTGTTTGTAAACATTGGCGCCGAGTGGGACTACCAAACCCAGATTATAACCATTAGCGACGATTGTTTTTTTGCTGAGTTTACATGGCAATGCAGCAATGGCAATGGGTACGCGTTTGCCGACCAAAGCGTTGGTGCCACTTCTGTGTTGTGGAACTTTGGTGACCCTGCATCAGGGGTAAACAACACATCTACACTACTAAACCCCTACCATGCGTTTAGTGCGCCGGGTAATTATGTAGTAACGCTTACCGTTACCGACGGGGTTAATTCAGACATTCAATCGTACAGTATTTACGCAGCGGGCAGTTGTATTGGGGCTTATATACCCAATAATTTATGGACCGGTTGTGCGGGCGATAGTACCAGCATTAACGTATACTATACAGGTACAATAACGTCGTACTACTGGGATTTTGGCGACCCTGCCTCTGGCGCGGCCAATAACTCTACAGAGCAGTTACCGTCGCATTTATACGCCAATGCAGGCTGCTACATGGCTACGCTTATTATTTCTAATGGCCCCGAAACAGATACAGTTTATGCCATTGTTACTGTTTACGATTGCCGCGTATGGCCCGGCGATGCTAATGCCGACGGCGAAGTTAGTGCCGAAGATATTTTCCCTCTTGGTATATACTACGGCAAGCAAGGTGTTACACGCCCAAGTGCCAGCATAAACTTTACCGGCCAAACCAGTAACGACTGGCCCGTGTTTGATAGCTTTATGTACCTGGACCGTTTGGTAAATGCTAAAATGGCCGACTGCAATGGCGATGCAACACTTAACATGAACGATGTGGCTGCCATTACAGCCAATTATGGCCAACGCCACAACAACCACAACAACCGCAGTGGTATGAATGCTACTGCGGCCGACCCAACTATGTATATTGATGTTATTCCTACGGCTGCCAATGCGGGCTCTACCGTTACCGCATCGGTTTATCTGGGTACATCAAACAAGCCGGTTGAGTTTTTATATGGCTACGCCTTTACACTAAACTATAACCCTGCACTGGTAGTTCCGGGCTCAATATCGGTAAACCTTAGCAACAACTGGTTGGCCAGCCTTAGCAACGAGCTTACCATAACCCATAACGATGAGGTAAACGGCAAGCTTGACATTGGCGTTGTGCGTACAGATAAAGTTCAACCTGCCACAGGTTATGGTCAAATAGCAAGCATTACCTTCCAGTTACAACCCAATGTATCGGGTAGCCTTAACCTATCGCTTAGCCCATCGGCTAAGGTGTTAACTACCACAATGTATCCAAACATAACAGCAGGCAACACCCAAATTTACAAGCCTGTAAACCTTGTAGGCGATGTGCTTGAGGTAGAAAATCCGCTGGGCATAACTACAATTGATGTCAGCACTATCAGCATTTACCCCAACCCAGCAACCAATGTTGTTACCATCAACACCCCGCTTGCAACCGACGCTGTTGTAGAGTTTTTTGCAGTTGACGGACGCAAGCTTTCGCAACAAAAACTAACATCAACTTCTACCGCTTTAGATTTATCGGGCTATGCAAACGGTGTTTACATATGCCGTATAGTGCAAGGCAACCAAACCATCAAAACCCAAAAGGTGGTTATCAGCCGATAATATTCAACTTACTTTTACTATAAAAGCCTTTCCAATTTGGGAGGGCTTTTTTATTGATATTCAACATAACATACTACCTAAGTTGTATTATGCAGCAATTGCATTGCCAATAAAATCTTCAGGTTATTTTAAAGAGTTATTTTTTAGCTTTTGAGAAAGGTTTGTACCCCTGCGTTTTGCTGATGATTTTACCCACCTTAAATCCTAATCCGGCCGACAGCTCGTTTAACGAGCCAACACCGTGCCTTTCGCAGAGCCTGATCGCAATTAATGCCGATGCGCGTGCATCACTTTCGGCATCGTGATGCTTAAGCCTGATGTTGAAGTGGCTTGACACATCATTCAGTTTATGGCTGCGCAATGGTAACGATGCCTGCGCTAACCTGTAGGTGCAGTGGTAATCTAAATCGGGGTAGGGCAGTTGCGCCTGGTCTAATGTATAACGCAGTACGCTGCAATCAAACGCCGCGTTGTGTGCAATAATAGTTTGGTTGTTGAAGTACTTTTTTAGGTTGGCCCACTGCTGTGGGAACGTAGGCAGGTGGCGGGTTTTACTATCGTCTATGCCGTGGATAATGGTATTGTAAAAATCGTAGTAATTGGGTGTGGGCTTAATATAAAAATGGTCGGTACCTATCAGCACACCCTGCTGAACCACCGCCACACCCATAGAGCAAATGCTGCTGCGGTTGCTGTTGGCTGTTTCAAAATCGATGGCGGTGAAGTTCATTGAAGCAAAGGTAAATTTTTATGGCAGGCGCAAAACCTAATTTGACCATTGTGCATTCACCATTGATAATTAATACATTTGCCCTATGAGTTACTTTAACGGAGCTAATACAATTATTACCGGTGCGGGTTCAGGTATGGGCCGCCAAATGGTATTGCAGGCAGCTAAGCGCGGCGCACGCGTTATAGCGGTAGATTATAACGCACAAACCTTGCAGGAAACACAAGGCATGGCTTTAGCATCTGGCTTAGCAATTGAAACTTTTGTAGTTGATGTAGGTAATGCTGATGCGATAGAAGCCTTTGCGCACCAGATAATCCCCACCCTAAACAAAGGCCGCTTAATCCTGATTAATAACGCAGGGGTTAGCATATTTACCGGCGATTTTGAGCATACACCACTGGAAGATTTTGAGTGGTTGATAAACGTTAACATGTGGGGAGTAATACGCCTTACCAAAGCGTTTTTCCCTTACTTTTTAGAGCATAACAACGGCCATATAGTAAACCTGAGCAGTGTGTTTGGCTTAGGGGGCATGGCAGGTAACAGCGCCTACTGCACATCTAAATTCGCAGTGCGTGGTTTTACCGAAACCATACGTATGGAGCTTGCCGATACCAACGTTGGCACAACCTGTGTGCACCCCGGCGGAGTAAAAACAAATATCGTTCGTAATCAGGTGCCTAAAGGCGGGCATACTACAGACGAGATGCTGAACAATGTGGTTAAAAAGTTTGAGCAAAATGCCAAAACAACACCCGAAAGCGCCGCGCAGCAAATACTGGATGCGGTAGAGAAAAAGAAAACACGTTTGGTAATAGGGCGCGATGGACACATGTTGGATTTTGTTACCCGATTGTTCCCTCAAGGCTATACCAATATTGTACGCAAAAAGGCAAAAAAATCCTTCGGCGAACCATTTAAAAAATAACCATGCGTATCTTCTTTATTCCGGGTTTTGGCGAGGTCGAAAATATATTCGACAAGATAGCTCCACATATTGGCGGTAGCCACGTATTCCTTAACAACTGGAATGAGCTGGGCAATGCTCCCCGTAACGACATTAACGTTATTATCTACGCGAAAGAGCTTATTGCAAAGTATGGCATTACCGGCGATGATGTAATTATAGGCCACTCTATGGGCGGGTGGATTGGTTTCCACCTAAAGCATTTAACAGGCTGCAGGGTTATTCAGGTAGCATCGTGGACCAACCCCGACCGTGTTATTTTACCTAAGCTAAAACCAACCACAATTTATTGGGCAATGAAAAGCGGGTTGGTGTTTAACCGCCTGGCTCGCTGGTTTATGGTGCGTAAATTTTACAAAAATAACCCGTCGGCAGGGGTGTTTACCGAGACGTATAACCGCCTGATGAAAGGCAACAAAAACTGCGTGGTTAATCAAATGCGGTTGATACTTACCCCCGTGCCCGAGTCTGTTACCGTAACGCCCGACCTGCGTATTCACGCCAAACGCGACCCTATTATCCGCCACCCAAAAACAGAAGTTACTACCACCGTTAGCGGCGACCATTTTACGCTATGGACAAACCCCGAAGAGGTGTACAAACCGATAGTGGTATTTTTAGGGAAATAATCGCTTTATTCTTAATGTATCCGTAACATTGCTTCAGGGTTAATTCACTCCCTTTGTAAGATATGCAACGTATTAAAGATCAGTTGGCAAATAGTAAGCCGTGGGTAACCGTTTTGTTTGCCTCGCTGGCAACATTTTTTACCTACTCGTGCATGTATGCATACCGCAAGGCGTTTACATCGGGCTCCTTTGCCGATGCCCCCGGATTAGCCTTTTTTGACAGAGAACTCACCTTTAAAACCATCATTGTAATATCGCAGCTGTTTGGTTATACATTGTCTAAATTCTTAGGCATAAAAATCATTTCCGAAGCATCTAACGCCAAGCGCCAACGCATGATATTGATGATTATCGGTATTGCTTGGGTTTCGCTTATTGGTTTTGCATTAGCGCCTGTGCCTTACAAACCCATCTTTATGTTCTTAAACGGCCTGCCGCTGGGCATGGTATGGGGTTTGGTGTTTAGTTTTATAGAGGGCCGAAAGTTTACCGAGATGATGGGCGCAGCCCTGTGTACCAGCTTTGCGCTGGCATCGGGTTTTGCTAAAACTGTCGGTAGTGCCATGGTAGATAATTACAACATCAGCGAATATTGGATGCCGTTTGCTACCGGCGCGTTGTATTTTATTCCGCTGGTTATTGCCGTGTGGATGCTGGGACAAATTCCACCACCCACACCCGAAGATATTGCCGCGCGCATGGAGCGCCTGCCTATGACTAAAGCCCAACGCCGCGAGGTGTTCCGCCAGTTTGCACCGGGTTTGATATTACTTATTATCACTTACGTTTTACTATCTGCGTTCCGCGATTACCGCGATAATTTTCAGAAAGAAATATTTGTGCAGATGGGTTTTGATAAAAAGCCCGCCATCTTTGCGCAGACAGAGTCTATCGTGTCGTTTGGGGTGTTGGCTATCCTGGCTATGTTTGTGTTCATCAGCGACAATAAAAGGGCCTTTTTTACCAATAAATGGATTATAGCAGGTGGACTTGCTTTGGCGGGGGTATCTACTGCTATGTTTACCAACGGTGTTATTGGCCCCATTACGTGGATGACGTTGACAGGCTTTGCTACTTATATTGCGTACATACCGTTTAACGCCTTTTTGTTCGAGCGGTTTATTGCAGTATTCAGGCTAACGGCTAATGCGGGCTTCCTTATCTACCTCGCCGATTCATTCGGCTATTTGGGAAGTGTAGCGGTAACGTTGTACAAAGATATTTTCAGCAGTAAGATAAACCACCTGCAGTTTTTTATCAATGCCAATTACATACTGGCTGTGCTGGGTGTGGGCTTTATGCTGATGGGTACTATCTACTTTGCCCGCAGGCTAAAGAAAGATGAAATTGCAAAAGAGGTAATTCGTTAAAATCCACGTACAGGGCTCTCTTCAATAACCTCCTGCTTTTTCCATTGTTTGGTGGTTTTATTCCAGTAGTAGCTATTGGGTAATTCCAGGTTCCTCATCGGGTCTTTTTCTGATGTTTGCCACTCGGGCTCATTAGCAACAGAAAAGGCAGTAGTAGTTTTATAACCATGTATGCCAGCATCGGGGTGGGTGGTGGTAATAGCCTGCTCTACCGACCCATCAGCCCGGAACTTGAACTCAGTGCGGGTAATGCCGTGCTTACGGCTGTTTACAAAAGTATAGGTTACATTTCCTGCCCTATCGTATAGCCAAATTTTTTGGTCGTTATCAACCATAGGCGCAGTTTTTACCGATACCTTTTTGTTGGTATAGTATTGATAGGTTGTATCGTTTTTGGGCTTTGCAACCGCAGGTTTTTTAACAACCTTTTTCTTGGTTGTGGTTTTCTTTACAGGCACTTTGGTTTGTGCGTTTACCATAGCAGGCAGCGCAAATGCAGAAATAAAAAGGAGAAGTAAAGTAGCTTTCATAATCAACAGAAAGCAAATGGTGTGCCAATACTAATTTACCAATTATCAAATGTTTCTTCGGCAACACCAAACGAAATGGTCATGCCCTGGCCGCCAACAGCGTTTACAATGCGGATATTATCTGCGGGCATCAAACGCGAATAAATTTCGCCACCCATATTTTTTACATAAACCCCGTGCCATGTTTCATTAATTTTTACTTCGGATAGGTTGAGGTATTTTTCTGCCCAGTTTAAAATAATATGGTTTATTGCTGCGCTATTGCCCGGCTCAAAATCGTGGTTGCTGTATTCGTGCGAATCGCCAAGTAAAATTTCGTTCTTGTTATTTTCTACCGCTAAAATATGTATACCGTATTGTTCTAGTTCAGGAAAGCTTTGGTTGTAATATTCTTTAAGCTTTCCTATAGATGGGGCTGCCTGAAACGAACAGTAATGCAACATAGAAATGCCCGAAGCAACAGCCTCATTCAACTGCCAATTGCTATCAGGCACCTGCAAACGCATCATCTGCAGCTTACATTTTTTTAAGGATAGCTCTGAATATAATCCGGGGTAAAACTGTTCCCAATTTGCGCCTGTGCAAAACACAATGCGTTCTGCATTTATAGTAGCGGTATTGGTTTCTATAACAGAACCATTAACGCCTTTTACTATGCAGTTATATCGTATGTCTACTTTGTACTTATCCTGCAGCCCTGCGGCTATCTTTGCCAATGTTTCCGGTGGATTGATGGTGGTTTCTGCACTACTGTATAAGGCACCGTGAAGGTTGTCTATATTTAATCCGCCTGGGGAATAACGGCTTAAATTTTTCTTATTAATATACTCTAAACCGGAATAACCCAGGTTGCCCGCCATGCTTTGAAACTCTTGCATAACAGTTGTTTCCAAATCGTTTAATGCAAGTACTAATAGGCCATTGGGTTTTGTCCAAATAGAAAATTCATTGGCAACTTCTTTCCATATAGCACAGCTTTGTGTAGCTAAGTTGTAGTTTTTTCCTGGTAGTTGGGCTAACGGAAGCAGCAACCCAAAATTGCGGACAGAGGCACCAAGCGCCCTACTGTTTTGTTCCAGCACAATTACTTTAAGGTTGCGCTTTGCTGCAGCGTATGCATTGGCTAAACCAATAATGCCGCCGCCAACTATAGCTACATCGTATCCTTGCAAGGTGTTAATTGCTTAGAATCAATTCACAGGCTTCAACCACGCTGGGTACAATATGTGTGTGGTAATATTCGGCTAAGGCTTCGCCGGTGTAGGCACCGCTGGTAACACCAATAACAAGGCCGCAGTTGGTGTTTTGGCCTTCTTCTAAATCAACAGGCGTATCGCCGGTTTTGGCAACATCTTCCACGTTTTTAATATCCAGCTCGGCCATAATTTTCTTAATCATATCGGGGAAGGGGCGGCCCTGTGAAACTTCGTCGCTGGCGCACGATGCATCTACCAACCCGTTATCCCAACCCAAACGTTTGATAATGGTATCAGTAATCTTACGACCAAAACCTGTGTCCAAAGCAACTTTAATACCCGCATCATGCAGCTTTTGAAACACTGCAGATGAGCCTTCAATCTCACGTACCGATGGGTCGTTAGTGTAAAAATTAACCATGTTTTGCTCAAACACATCGTGTATCTCCATTACAAACTCTTCGGTAATGGTAGCAGGGTCCATGCGTTTCTCCAGCATAATGCGGATAGCTTGCGGCTTGTGCAGGCCCATCAATGGGTTTACTTCGTCGTGCGTTACATCAAAGCCCTTGCTTTGCATGCCTTGTATAAATGCAATGTGTACAAAGCCTTTATCGTACACCGTAGTGCCCGCCATATCAAAAACCGCCAGTTTTATTGCCATTGTGTGTTTGTGTTTTGAGGGTGCTAAGGTACTAAACATACATTCTTGCGTATTATGAATAAGTTAATTTAATGAAGAAAATGAGTTCTTTGTTGCCTGTGGCACTTCCCTGCCGGGGGCGTTCATTTCTTTGCTTGTCCAAAGAAACGAACCAAAGAAAAGACCCGCAAAATTCCAACCTTTGTTTCGCTTTCGCAAACCCGACTACTTCGTGTCGGGTCAAGGCCCGCTCCGCTCGTTGCTCAGCGAAACTTCAGGTTCGCACAATTTTGCGTTACCCCCGCACTTTAAAACACTAAACATTATGTAAGATTGATAGCAAACCTACACTTGCATTGTAGCTGTCAAACGCTATTTTAGCAACATGGTAAAACGCTTACCCGCTTTGTTTTTAGTGTTGGTTATTGCCCTGCTTAGTGCATGCGCAACAGGCAGCAGTTTGCCCGGCCTTACGGCATCGGGAAACAAAGCCAGCGTAACCGGAGGTCCCGCAGTTAGCGGACCGGCCTATAAAGGGGGCACAGCATCAGGTCCGGGGATTACAAGCCCCAGTGGAGGCAAAGGTGGAAGGCTTCCTGCACTTACCAGTCCATCTACCAAAGCCCGCAAAGGCGACCCATTCAATGCCGGGCCACATAAGGTCAACGCCAAAAAGAAGAAGAAAGAAAGTGGCCTTTTTCCAAAGGGTATGCGGAAGTAAGAATCTTATTTCTCAACAATAATTAAATAATAAATTAATATCGTGTTGCTTGCGTAGCAATTTCAGAATCTTAATTTTGTGATATGAAGCATACATTACTTATTGCCTTGTTAGCAGGTTTACTTACAGTGGCATCGTGCCGTTCTAACAAAAGCAGCTGCGGAGCACCCGGAATCACCCGTTCTTCGCGCGGTGGCAGTATGTCTTCAGGCCCCGGAATTACCCGTTCTACAAACGGTGGTTGGGGCGGACACAGCCCATCGGTATCGGGCTACAAACGCCGCAGTGATAGCATGTCTGGCCCTACGAGGCAGCATGGTAAGAGGTAATTAGCCTTTAATTAATTATTGTATTAGGCACATACCCGTCTTTCTCCAGTTTTGTCCGGAGTTTTTTAATACACTTAAGTATTTCTTCGCGATTATTTTTATCCTTTATCCATTGTGGTAACCGACTGGCAACACTTTTGTTAATGTTGGGCATGCGCTCGCGCAGGGTGGCACTAACATAGCTTTCTAAAAAGTCTAAATACTGAGTGTTTAATGCTGTTAACCTTTCTCCGCAACAGCTTGCAGATAAGTAGTTGTCAAGACTTATAACAAATGCAATACTATTTGTTACAGGTGCAGTTTTAGAGTAGCCGCAATGTATGCAAGCTAATGATGACCCATCACAGTCGATTGGCTTTTTGCAATTTGGGCATGGCACAATGCGGTAGCCGCCAAAGTCCCAACTGTATTTCCCCTCATCGTTAAAGCGTATCATTACTTCAACTTCCCAATCAACTCATCAACAAAGTACTTTTCCTGAACACCGCTTACCATATCCTTTAGCGTGATGCGGCCTGTTGCCATTTCATCGGCACCCACAACGGCCACAAACGGAATTTTCTTTTTATCAGCGTACTCAAACTGCTTGCCCAACTTGGCTTGTGTTGGGTACATATCGGCGTTTATGCCTGCCGCACGTAGGCGGGTAACTAAGTTGAAAGAGAATTTTTCTTCTTCCACACCAAAGTTGGTAACCAATACTTTGGCAGCATCGGCCATGGTTTCGGGGAAGAGGTTAAGCTCATTCAGTACATCGTAAATACGGTCTACACCAAACGATATACCTACACCCGATACATTAGGCAGCCCAAACAGCCCTGTAAGGTCATCATAACGTCCACCACCGCATATCGAGCCTATCTGCACACCATGCGCCTTAACTTCGAATATAGCGCCTGTATAATAGCTTAAACCGCGAGCAAGGCTCGGGTCAAACTCTATGACTGACGAATCAAAATTCGCGGCTTCTAAATAGCCTAAAACGGTTTGCAATTCTTCAATACCTTTCAACCCGATTTCTGATGATGAAACAGTGGCTTTAATGGCTTCTAATTTATCTTTATCGCCCCCTTGAAGGGTGAATAATACTTGCAATTTCTCAATGCCGCCGGGCGTTACACCAAGAGCAGATAATTCTTCGTTTACCTTTTCAACCCCAATTTTATCCAACTTATCGATGATGGTTACCACCTCGGTAAATTTATCTTCGGCGCCAATGGCTTCGGTAATACCGTTAAGCACTTTGCGGTTGTTGTATTTTATGGTGACTGATGTACCAAGGCGTTTAAACACTTCGGCAAAAATTTGGAAAAACTCAGCTTCGTACACCAAACTAGGACTGCCTACCACATCAGCATCAAACTGGTAAAACTCGCGGTAACGGCCTTTTTGTGGACGGTCGGCACGCCATACAGGTTGCACCTGGTAGCGTTTAAACGGGAAGGTAATATCGTTCCTGTTCATTACCACATAGCGGGCAAACGGAACGGTTAAATCGTAACGTAAAGCCTTTTCAGAAATGAATGAAGTAAGCTTTGGTGCTTCTAAACTAAAGTCAACATCCTTTTTAAAATCACCACTATTAAGCACCTTAAAAATCAGCTTATCGCCCTCGTCGCCGTACTTGCCGGTAAGGGTAGATAAATTCTCCATGGCAGGGGTTTCTATCTGCTGGTAACCGTAGGTACGGAACACCGCACGGATGGTGTCAAATATATAGTTGCGCCTGCTCATTTCAAGCGGCGAAAAATCGCGTGTGCCTTTGGGTAGTGTTGGTTTCATTTAACTAAAATATTGGGCTAAGAAATCTTTTAATGGGTTGACTGAAACAGAATTTAAATCCCAACAATCATTTAAATATGTTCGAATTGCAGCATCATTTTGTTCGTCTCTGTTAGTGCTGTCTAAATATGCATAG